>JBILWF010000007.1:0-14978 GCA_044370075.1 Chthoniobacteraceae bacterium
TCATGGCGCCCCAGCTGGGCGTTCCCACGGGGCTTCCCACGCCGAGGTAACTCAGGACGGATTCCGCAAGGACGAGTCCCGAGAACCCCAGCACAAACTTGATCACCACCAGATGCATGACATTTGGCAAAAGGTGTCTTGTGAGAATTTTCCAATCCGACTGGCCCATCGCCTTGGCCGCCGCGATGTAGGGGCGTTCAACCTGCCGGAGGGTTTCGCCGCGAATGAGGCGCGTGAGCCCGACCCATCCGGTGATGCCCAGCGCGATAGCCATGGTGCCGAGTCCCTTGCCCAGCACCATGAGAATGGCCACCAGCATGAGAATCTCGGGGACCGAAGCGATGGTGCTGTAAAGATACTGGATGATGTCGTCCACCCAGCGCCGGTAATATCCCGCGGTGATGCCGAGCAGCACGCCGATGGGAATGTAGATCACGCTCGTCAATCCTCCGATGAGCAGCGCAGTACGTGTCGCGCGCAGCGTCTGTACCAGCGTGTCGCGCCCCAGCGCGTCGGTGCCGAGCAGATGGCGGCCGTTCACGGGCTTCGGGTTCGCGATCGAAAGTGTCTGCGTCGCCAGCGGGGCCGTGTATTCCTTCTCCTGCGGAATTTTGGTGGTGACCAGTTCCAGCAGGGAACGGTGCCCGCGTTCAGCCGGGATCCGGACCATCTCCAGCGAGCCAACCAGAAGAAAGACGAGGATGACTCCGAGCGAGGCCATGCCCACCTTGTCTTGGCGCAGGCGTTTTCCCGCGCTTTTCCAGCGCTCGGTCCGCGCCCCCCACACCAGCGTGGCAATTAAAAAACCGTACCCGAGGACCACGACCGCGTTCTGGGCCCAGGGCGCTTCGAGCTGTGCGAGGGTTTTCTCAATGACGTTCATGCGGAGAGGAGTGGGGCATGAAAACTCAACTCAGGCGGATCCGCGGGTCGGCCCACGCGTAGCACAAATCGGTGAGCATCAGCCCTCCGAGGTAGAGCAAAGAACCGAGAAACACCGACGCTTGCACGACGGCAAAGTCCGGGGCTTGAATCGCCGAGAACAGGACGTTTCCGAGCCCGGGTATTCCAAAAAAGTTTTCGATCACCAGCGAACCCATGATCAGGAGGGGTAGCGAGGCCACCACCAGCGTGATGAGGTTGATGAGGCCGTTTTTGAGCAGGTGGCGAAGAAGCACCATGGCGTTGGAGACTCCCTTGGCGCGGGCTGTGCGGATGTAATCCTGTCCCATTTCCTCCAACAAAAGTGCGCGGAACATGCGCACATCGGCTCCCAGACCGCTGATGACCATCTGCAGGACGGGCAACAGCAGGAAGCGCGCGGTGCCAAAGCCCTCCATGTTAAATCCGAAGGCGGGGAAATAATTAAAAACCTGAGCGGTAATCCACTGGCCGAAAATGATGTACACCATGACGGGTACGCTCATGAGTGCGACGCAGAGCAGAACGCCCGATAAATCCAGAAGCGAGTTGCGGACGTACACAAGGTACAGGGCGATGCCGAGCGAGAGAATCAACCCGATCACAAACGAGGGCACCGTGATCAGCAGGGAGGGAAGCGCACCCTCGGCGAATACGTCCTTGAGCGGCCGTCCCGTCACATCGGAGGTTCCCAAATTGAAGGTCGCCAGTCGGGTCATCTGGCTCAGAAACAGGCAGTTTTTCCATTCACCGCTGGTTGTGTATTCCGTCCAGCTTTGGCCGGGTTTGCGTGGAACCAGCAGCAGCGGTTTGTTGTAGCCGCGGTTATCCAGCCAGGTCTGGACCGTCTGCGTGCTGGCCTTTGGCCCGAGCACGCGGCGGGCCATGGCTTCCGGGCTCTGCACCACAAAGAACAGAACGAACGTCAAAAGCATCACCCCGAACACAATCGGAAGCGAAAACAGGATGCGACGTACAAGATAGGCGAACATGTTCAGACTTTGCGTTGAAAACGAACCCCGGCGATGGCCAGTCCCACGAGGGCCATGAGCGCGCCCAGCGGCCACAGCGGACGCCTGTTCCATTCGGCTCGCAGAGTCTCCCGCATCTGCGGATCCAGCACCGCGTACTTCAAACCGCCTTCGAGCATCGGATTGCTCTGGATGCGCGGAGCCCACGGCTGGGAGATGGCGAACAGCGACTTGTGCAGGATCAGAATGGCCGGCACGTCCTCGCTCAACATGGCATTCATCCGGCGCGTGATTTCCTCCCGTTCCGGACCGTTTTCCATTGTCGCCATTTTTTCGAAAAGCGCGTCGTACTCGGGGTTCTTGTACCGGGAGGCATTCTTGCCCGCGGGCGGCAGATTCTTGCTGTAGTAGAGGAAGAAGAAGTTTTCCGGGTCGGGGTAATCCGCACCCCATCCGCTTCCGGAGCCGATTTGAAATCCTCCGTTGTCGAGTTTCTCCAGCAGGCGCGCAAAGGTGTTTTCAACGATCTTGAGCTTGATGCCGATGTGCTCGAACTGCCGTTGCTCAAATTCCGCCATGAGGCGCTCGTCGGCTCCGCCCGATATCATGTCCATGGTCAACTCCAGCTGTTTTCCGGAGGAATCCCTGCCGTTCGGGTAGCCTGCCTCTGCGAGTAGTGCGCGGGCTTTTTCCACGTCGTAGCCGTAGGGATTTTTGAAATCGCGGCTGTGTCCGTTGATGCCTGGCGGAAGCAACTGCTGGGCCGCAATCGGAACACTGTTATAGAAGGTGTCCAAATACGCCTGGGTGTGGAAAGCGCACGAAATGGCCTGCCGCAGCTTGCGGTTTTGTCCAAGCACCGGGTCCTCCATGTTGAGGCTCATGTAGTAGGTGCTCGGCTCCGTATCCCGGAAAAGACTCACGCCGCGCTGTTGGTATTTTGGGGCCAAATCGCGCGAGGGGGTCATCAGGCTTGAGAAGGCGTCTTTGCCGATCCCCATCACATCCAGATAACCCTGCCTGAAGAGCAGGAAGATGGGTATGGACTCCCGGAAGATGGTGAAGTGGACTTCATCCACCAAAGGAAGCGCCCTTCCTGCCAGAGGTGCGACCACGGATGCCTGTTCGGCGGACCAGCCGTCGCGCGGAAATTCCGTGGTGTGGTAGCCCTCATGGCGGACAAGCGAGATCCGCGAGTTGCGTTTCCACTCGCGGATTTGAAAGGGCCCGGTGCCCACGGGATGAAACCTGAAAAGATCGCGCGCCTGCCCGTTTACGGGCTTGCCGTCGTAATATTTCACCGCCTCCCGGGCGACCGGCGAGGTGAAGTGCATGGCCAGCCAGTAAAGCAGCTGCGGATAAGCCGCCTTCAAATGAATCTCAAAGGTGTACTTTCCGGTAACCTGCAATCCCGGAAGCGGCTGGTTGTAGTCGTAGGTCCCCGATTTTTTTGCCGCCTCAAAAGCCTCGGCCAGTCCGAGCACATAGTCTTGAAGGTTGGAAAGTGCGGGGCATTCAACCTTGGGATCCGCGATGCGATGGAAGGTGTACGCTACATCCGCCGCGACCAACTCGCGGCCCTTGCCTTTCTGGGCTTCGAAACAGGGATCATCATGAAAAAAAATCCCCTCTTTGAGTTCACAGCGGTAGGTGATGCGGCCATCGTCATGCGCAATGCGCTCCGGCAGCTTTTTGAGCAAACAGGGCTGCAACTCGTAGGGGTCCGTTTTGAGCGGATGATATTCCAGAAGGCACTCTTGGATCGGCTCCAGAATCCGCCGGCTTACGGAGTCATAGCTTACCTGGGGATCCAAAGAGCGCGGATCTTCCGGCATCGCCCCATAGCGCACCTGCCAGGGGGATCCGTCCGGCCGCTTTTCCCGCGCGGCGCTGGGGTAGGGGTTGTTGGAACAGCCCGAGAGAAAAACCGACGCGGCCAAAAGCGGCAGTAGGGCGCAGTCCCTCAGGGCGCGCGGAAAACGTCTGGCGTCGGGGGGCGGGTGCATGGACGGCGATACCCTAAGCGGTGTTTGTTTCCCCGACAAGGCGCAGCAGCCGGATTCCCCGTTTGTTTTGGCCGCGAGGAAGCGCTGGTTTTTCCATTTTCCGGGGGCGGGTAAGGGGCGTTTCCTGTCGGTCTCAGGGGAGCGGCCCGGGTGTAGCGTCCGCCCCCACATGGGGGTCAAACCCGTGTGTAACAATAAATGCAGAGCACAACGCGCATCTTCATTATGAGAACACTCCACACCTCCATCTGCGGGCCCTTCCGCCACGGGAACCTCGAGCTTTTTCTTTTCCGCGGGACCGAATCCTTCCCCGACCGCCGGTTTCTTCCCCTGCACGAGGCGCTCGAGCAGCGCAAGGTGATCGTCCATGAAACGGGGAAAGTCGGGGAGCTGGAGGTGGAAAACCAGTCCGATATCGACCTCTTCATCCAGGCCGGTGATGTGGTTAAAGGCGGCAGACAGGATCGAACCCTGAGCGTGGACCTCGTGGTTCGCGCGTTGGGCGGCCGCGTGCCTGTCCCCGCCTTTTGTGTCGAAGCGAGCCGCTGGCACAAACGCCGGAACGAGTCGGATACTGTTTTTTCGAAATCCGACACGGTGCTTGCCTCCAAAGCGTTGCGTCTATCGACGAAGCTGATGTCGAGTCAGGCGGAGGTGTGGGAAAGCGTGGCTGCTTTTCAGAAAACCATGGGCAAGGCCCTGCACGCCGATCTTCACTCTTCACTTTCCCCTTCGAGTTATCAGCTTTCGATGGAGAACGAGGTCCTTCAAAATCGCAAAAAAGAGTACGCCGCGGCGCTGGAGCCGGTTTTGGGCCAATACCCCGACGCGGTGGGTTTTGCGTTTGCAATCAACGGGAGGCTCAACTCGGCGGATTTGTACGGATCGGGCGACCTCTTTCGCCGCCTGTGGGCGAGGCAACTGGATGCGGCGGTGACCGAGGCGCTCATGGAAGCCGGCCCGGAAGGCTCGCCGGAGCACCCCTCCCTGACGGTCAACTCCCTCGAGGAATGGTTGAAAGGCGCCGCTGCGGAGGGTGCCGCGCGGTCCCGGGAGGTGTGCCCGGGTGTGTGGTTTCACACCGCTGAAAAACGAAAGTCCGTTCTCTTCGACACGGTTTTAAGTGACGGCGCCGGGCCGGTGCTTCACCGCAACATTATTGCAATCGACTGACGCACTGGCCGGGTTCCGGAGCGGTCGTTCCCGGGGAGGGGTACGCCTGACAATCGCCTAAGATGCCGCTTCCGCGCCCGTCATGGCAGGCGCTCACCTCCCCCCGGGCGCTGGCCCCGGGTTCCTGCATTACACCTAGCGAAGCGCCTTTTGACGCGTTGCGGGACGGACGGTTGGGACGCGGCGTCCGAGAAATTCCTTGGCGAGGTACCGGTAGGCCGTGGCTCCGAGGCCATTGGATTCGTACTCGAAAATGGTTTTCCCGTGGCTCGGGGCTTCGCTCAGGCGCACCGTGCGGGGAATGATCGTTTTGAACACAACGCTGCCGAAGTGTTGCTGGACTTCGCTGATGACCTGCTGCGCCAGATTGTTGCGCATGTACATCGTCATCAGGATGCCGCCGATGTGCAGGTCCGGGTTGGCTCCGCAGTCGCGGATCTGTTCGACAATGTTGTAAATCTTGGAGAGTCCTTCCAAGGCAAAGTATTCGCATTGAAGCGGAACCAATAACTCGTCCGCAGCCGCCAACGCGTTGGTCATCAAAATCCCGAGCGAAGGCGGGCAGTCCAGCAAAACCCAGTCGAAGGGCTCGTCCTCGCGCAGCGGTGCAAACGCATCCCGCAGCCGGGTGAGGTGATCCTCCAGGCGGGCCACCTCAATTTCCGCACCCGCCAAATGGATGTCGCCCGGGATGATCCACAGATTTTCCCGCCGCGTGGGCATCACCGCATCGGCCAGAATTCCCTCCCCGAGCATGGCCGGATACACGCTGTGCCCCTCGATCGTTTCATGCCCCAGCGCACTCGTCGCGTTACACTGCGGATCCAGATCCACCAACAAAACGCTCTGTTTCAACTCAGCCAAAGCCGCCGCCAGGTTGACCGAGGTCGTGGTCTTCCCGACTCCTCCTTTCTGGTTGGCCACCGCAATCACTTTCATGTGCCTTCTAATGTAAGCACAAATGCCGCTTTGGAAAGGGCGTGTGCGCTCCGGTCTTTAAAAAATGAAATCCCGCCTTCTTGACCCGATCCGGCGGGGAGGGGCGCGGTCTCACGCCAGAATGCCCCTGACCACCGATCCGTGCACGTCGGTCAGGCGGAAGTAGCGGCCTTGAAATTTGAAGGTGAGTTTTTCGTGGTCTATGCCCGTGAGATGCAGCAGCGTCGCCTGCAAATCGTGCGCGTGCACCGGGTTTTCCACGGCGTTAATCCCGAGGTCGTCGGAGGCGCCCCACGAAATGCCCGGCTTTACCCCCGCTCCCGCCATCCAGGTGGTGAATGCGTACGGGTGGTGGTCCCGCCCCCAGCGGGCGCGGTTTTGAATGTCCCCCTGAATGAAGGGCGTGCGCCCGAATTCGCCTCCCCAGATCACCAGCGTGTCGTCCAAAAGGCCGCGCATTTTCAAATCCAGAATCAACCCGGCGCTCGGCTGGTCCGTGTCGCGGCACTGTGTGTAGAGTTCCGTGGTGAGCGAATTGTGCTGGTCCCATCCCGCGTGCATGCACTGGATGTAGCGCACGCCGCGCTCGGCAAGGCGGCGTGCCATGAGGCAGTTGTAGGCAAAGGTGCCCGGTTCTTTCACCTGCGGCCCGTACAGCGCCAGCACGTGCTCGGGTTCATCCGAGAGATCCGTCAAATCGGGCACCGAACTCTGCATCCGGTACGCCATTTCATACTGGGCAATCCGCGTCTGAATTTCCGGGTCGGCGGCCTCCTGAAATTTCAACGCATTGAGCTCCGCAAGGTCGTCCAGCATGGCTCGCCGCAAGCCCGCGCTGACCCCCTCGGGATTCGATAAATACAGCACCGGATCCCGGCTGCCCCGGAATTTGCTGCCCTGGTAGCGGGAGGGCAAAAATCCCGAGCCCCAGTAAAAGTCGTAGAAGATCTGGCCGCAGGACGTGTTTTTGCTCACCGAAGTCATGACGACAAAGCCCGGCAGGTCGCTGGAGGCGGAGCCCAGTCCATAGGTGAGCCACGCGCCGAGGGTGGGGCGTCCGGGGATCTGGGCGCCGCTGAGCATAAAGGAGATTGCCGGCGCATGATTTACCGCATCGGTGTGCATGCTTTTAATAAAACACAGCTCGTCCGCCACCTGGCCCGTGTAGGGCAGGAACTGGCTCACCCAAGCGCCGCTTTGCCCGTGCTGGGAAAAGGGTTCCACTGATTGCAGCATCAGCTTGCCCGCCGGATTGCCCGTCATGGAGCTAAAGCGTTTTCCTTCGAGGTACCCCTCCGGAAGCGGCTTGCCGTGCAGTTCCCGAAGGCGCGGCTTGTGGTCAAAGAGGTCCACGTGCGTTGGTGCTCCGTTTTGGAAGAGATAAATCACTCGCTTGGCCTTCGGGCCGAAATGCGGGAGCGGTTCGTGCGCCGCGGCCTCCGGCGTCGCGGAGGAGGTGTGTGCGGGCGCGCACAGGCCGTCGCGGGCCAGCAGCGATGCGAGCGCGGCCGTCCCCAGAGCCTGCGTGCCGCTTTGAAAAAAATGTCTCCGGTTGACCCTCAGCTGGTGCTCGGCCAGCGGCCCGGGAGCATTCGACTGGAGGGGATGCCACGCGTGTTCCATGGTTATTCCTTGGTGAGGGTTTCGTCGAGGTTGAGCAAGTTGAGGCACAGCAGCGTCCACGCGGCGTGTTCGTTTTCCGGGATGCGTGCGTCCCGCGGGGAATCCCCGAGGGTGAGCAGTTTTCGGGCGGACTCGGGTTCCGCGTCGAAGGCGGCGGCGGCCTTGGCGAGGGTTTTGCGCCACACGGCTTCCTCCTCGGGCCGGGGAATACGGCAGAGGGCGCGTTTTCCAGCGAGGGCGAGCCGGGCCGCGTCGTCGGGCGCGGTTTGGAGCAGGAGTTGGGCGAAGGCGCGCGCGGCCTCCACGTAGGTCACGTCGTTGTAAACGGTCAGCGCGTGCATGGGCGTGTTGGTGCGCAGGCTCTTAACCTCGCACACCTGCCGGCGCGCGGTATCAAAAAACACGGTGGGGCCGATGATGCGGCGCCAGAAGGTGTAGAGGCTCCGCCGGTAGAGGTCTTTTCCGGTGCCGGGCGTGTAGCGTCGTTTGCCGAACGTGGCTTCATCCCACACACCGCTTGGCTGGTAGGGGTACACCGGTTTTCCTCCCACGGTCGGGTCCAGCAGCCCCGATACGGCCAGCGCCTGATCCCGGATCATCCACGAGGGCATCCGAAAACGCGGTCCCCGCGCGAATAGCCGGTTGTCCGGATCCCGTTCCCGGAGGGCGGCCGAGGGCGTGTGCGAGCTGCGCTGGTAAGCCCGCGTGGACACCACCGTGCGCAGCAGATGCTTCACGTCCCAGTTTGATTCCATGAACTCGGCGGCCAGCCAGTCCAGCAGTTCGGGATGAACGGGGTATTCGGCCTGCACGCCAAAGTCCTCCGGGGTTTTGATCAGTCCCATGCCAAAAAGCATCTGCCACAGCCGGTTGACGGCGGTGCGGGCGGTCAGCGGGTGGGAGCTGGAAACCAGCCACCGGGCCAGATCCAGCCGGGTGGCTGCGGTTTCGTCCGCCTCGAGGGGCGGCAGGCTGGCGGGTGTGCCCGTGTGCACTTCGTCCCGCGGCTGGGTGTAGAGCCCGCGATCCAGCAGGAAGGTCGGCCGGCGTTTGGGCTGATCCCTCATCACCATGACCTTGGGAATGGCACTCTGCGCCTTTGCGAGGCGCTCGTAAACCGCCGATGCCTCGGCCAGCACGGAGTAGTATTCCGGATGGGATTTCTCAAAGTGGGTCATGAGTGCCTTCCACTGTTCGGGGCGGCGGCTGGCGGGGGCGCTTTTAAGGGCGTCGAGTTCGTTTTTGGGCAGGGCCTTTGCCACGGGCGTGTCGGCGGCCTTTTGGCGGTCTTCCGGGGCGAAAACGGCTTTCTCCGCAGCGGCCAGCCGCGGGGCAAAGGCGGCTTCGGCGGCTTTGGCTTCGGCCAACGCGCGGGTTTGCCCGTCATTCGCCACCTCCAAAAACGGGGCCGTGCTGGGATCTCCGCCGCCTCCGTTCACCGGTGTCTGGTTAAAAAAGGCGGAAAACCGGTAGTAGTCTTTCTGGGTAAGGGGATCGAATTTGTGGTCGTGGCAGCGGCAGCAGTTGAGGGTGAGTCCCATCCACACCGTGCCCATGGTTTCGGTCATATCCATGACGTAATCGACGCGGTTTTCCTCCGCGATCCGGCCGCCTTCGCCGTTGATCATGTGGTTGCGGTTGAAGCCCGTGGCGAGGATTTGGTCGCGGGTTGCATCGGGCAGGAGGTCGCCCGCCAGCTGCCAGAGGGTGAATTCATTATAGTGCAGATTTTGGTTGAAGGCCCGCACCACCCAGTCGCGCCAGGGCCACATGGAGCGGTCCGCGTCCCCTTGGTATCCGTTGGAGTCGGCGTAGCGCGCGGCGTCCAGCCAGTCCCAAGCCATGCGTTCCCCGAAAGCGGGCGAGTCGAGGGTGCGCTCCACCAAACGGTCCCACGCCCCCGGCGCGGTATCCTGCAGGAAGGCATCCACCTCCGCGGGGGTGGGCGGCAGGCCGGTTAGATCCAGTTTCAGCCGGCGGATGAGCGTGTGCCGGGGCGCGGGCGGATTGGGACGCAGGTTCTCCGCCTCCAGACGCCGCTCGATGAGCGTGTCGATGGCCGCCGCGCCCGACTCGGCAAGCGCGGGACGGCGCACCGGTTCAAACGACCAGTGCCTGCCCCACGGCGCCCCCTGGGCAATCCACTCCCGGAGGAGTTCCACCTGGCGGGTGTCGAGTTTTTTGCCGCTCTTGGGCGGCGGCATTTTTTCCTCCGGATCTTCTGTTTGAATGCGCAGAAGAATTTCGCTCTCGTGCGGTTTGCCGGGCGCGATGGCCGGGCGTTCGGTGCGCGCCTTCTTCGCCTCGGTTTCCTCATCCAGGCGCAAATCGCCTTTGCGTCCCTCCTTCGGATCCGGACCGTGGCATTGGAAGCAGTTGTCGGAGAGAATGGGCAGGATGTCCCGGGAGAAGCGGATCGCGTTTTCAGGCTTTTTCGCGGGGCCGTCCGCGGCTGCAACCGGTTCGCCGGAAAGCAGCGCAGTGAGGGCAATCGCGAGGACCGGAAGTGCGAATCGGGATGGGAAAAGCGTGGGGGAAAAACGCATCATACCTTGCGTACGGAGCGGTCGGGTGAATCGGAGGGGGGCTAGCGAGGGAGGGGGAGGTGCCGGGAGAATCCGCGAGGCGTTCCCCGAGACTGGCGCGGATGCGGTGGATGCCGCCGCGGAGAGCGTTTTAAGCCAGCACTTCCCTCACCACGCGGGCTTCCTCTACGCCGGTCAGACGCTGGTCCAAGCCCTGGTACCGGAAGGTGAGCCGCCGGTGATCCACCCCCAGGCAGTGCAGGATGGTTGCGTTCAAATCGCGGATGTGCACCGGGTTTTCGACGATGTTGTAGGAAAAATCATCCGTTTTGCCGAACTCGGCCCCGGGTTTAATTCCGCCTCCGGCCAGCCATGTGGTAAAGCAGCGCCCGTGGTGATCCCGCCCGTGGTTGTCCGCACTAAGGGAGCCCTGGCTGTAGATGGTGCGTCCGAATTCGCCCCCGCAGACCACCAGCGTATCCTCCAGCATGCCCCGCTGTTTGAGGTCTTTGAGCAGCCCGGCGCAGGCCTGGTCGATGTCCTCGCACTGCACCCGCAGGTTGCGCGGCAGCGAGCCGTGTTGATCCCACCCCTGATGAAAAAGTTGTACAAAGCGCACCCCGTTTTCAGTCATGCGCCGCGCCAGCAGGCAGTTGTAGGCAAAACTTCCCGGCTTTTTGACATCCGGACCGTATAAATCCAGAACCGACTCCGGTTCCCCGGAGAGATCCACCACCTCGGGAACCGCCGTCTGCATCCGGAACGCCATTTCGTACTGCGAGATGCGCGCTAGCGTTTCCGGATCCCCGGACAGGTCGGCACTGGCCGTGTTCAATTCTCCGAGGATGTCGAGCTGGGAGCGGCGGGTTTGCCGCGGAAGGCCCTCGGGGTTGGAGAGGAAAAGAACCGGATCGCCGGCGCTGCGGAACTGCACCCCCTGATGGCGGGAAGGCAGAAAACCGCTTCCCCAGAGGCGGGAATAGAGGGCCTGCTTCTGGCCGCGCCCCTGCGAGATCATGGCGACAAAGGCGGGCATGTTGGCGTTTTCCGAGCCCAGACCGTAGCTGAGCCACGCGCCCATGCTGGGGCGTCCGGGTTGCTGGGCGCCGGTGCAGATGTAGGTGATGGCGGGGTCGTGGTTGATGGCCTCGGTGTGGACCGATTTGATGAGGGCGATTTCATCAATCATCGAGGCGGTGTGGGGCAGGATGTCCCGGTTCACCCAGGCGCCGCGCTGGCCGTACTGTTCGAATTCGAACATGGGTGCCACGCAGGGGAAGCTTTTCTGACCGCTGGTCATCCCAGTGATGCGCTGGCCATTGCGGATCGAATCGGGCAATTCGATGCCGTGGAGTTTGCGCATTTGGGGTTTGTAGTCGAAGGTGTCGATGTGGGAGGGGCCGCCGGCGAGGAAGAGATAGATGAGGCGTTTGGCTTTGGGGGCGAAGTGGGTTCCGTTGAGGCTTCCGAGGGCGCCGGAGGCGGACCCGTAGAGGGTGGGATCCATCAGGCCCGAGAGGGCGGCGGCTCCGACGGCGGTGGAGGAGTGCGAGATGAAGGCGCGGCGGTGAAGCATAGGTTGAAGGGAGGGCGGGTTTTGAAAGGGGCGTGGGGCGGCGAAGCAGGGAAGGGAGTGGGGGTGGATTGGGAATCAGGGTTTTACCAGGAAGTCGTCCAGATTGAGGATGGTGTTGGCCACCACCGTCCACGCGGCGTGTTCGTCCGCGGGAAGCGATGGCAGGCGCGGGCTTTCGCCGATGGAGAGGAGTTTTTTGGCTTCCTCGGGCCGGGCCCTGAAGCGCTCGGATTCCTCGGCGGCAAGGCGTGTCAGCAGGGGAACCTCCCGGGCGCGGGGTTCGCGGCCGAGCGCCTGGCGGATGGCGTAGGCGGCGCGTTCTGCGGGGGATTTACCGCCCTCGAGCAGGAGGCGCTGGGCGAAGTGGCGCGCGGCCTCGACGAACTGGGGGTCGTTGAGGGTGACGAGGGCCTGGAGGGGGGTGTTGGTGCGCGAGCGCCGCCCGGTGCATTTTTCGCGGGTGGTGGCGTCGAAGGTGGTGAGGGAGGGGTGGGGCGAGGAGCGCTTCCAGTAGGTGTAGAGGGAGCGGCGGTAGAGTTTGTCGCCCGAGTCGGCGCTGAATTTTGAGAGGCGGGTGTCGAGGGCCACCTCCTCCCAGATGCCGGGGGGCTGGTAGGGTTTAACGCTGGGGCCGCCCAGTTTGCGGTTGAGCAGGCCGCTGACGGCCAGGGCGTTGTCACGCACAAACTCGGCCTGGAGGCGGAACCGGGCCCCGCGGCTGAGGAGGCGGTTCTCGGGGTCCTTTTCCCGGGCCTGCGCACTCAGGCGCGAGTCTTGCCGGTAGGTTTGGCTCAGCAGGATCTGGCGCAGCAGCCCCTTCACGTTCCATCCGGACTCCACAAACTCGCACGCCAGCCAGTCGAGCAGTTCGGGGTGGGAGGGCATTTCGCCCTGGAGGCCGAAGTCTTCGCTCGTGCGCACCAGCCCCTCGCCGAAGAGCATCTGCCAGAGGCGGTTGACTTGAACACGGGCGGTGAGCGGGTGGGCGGGGGACACCAGCCATTGGGCTAGTGCCAGCCTTGTGGGCGGGGCGTCCTCGGGTAGCGCAGGCAGGACGGCGGGGACCCCGGCCTTCACCGGTTTGTCCTTAAGCGGGGCGTCGTACTGGCCGCGGTTGAGCACGAAGGTTTCCCGCATCTGATTGGCCGGCAGGTCCTCCATGGTCATCACACTGGACACGCCCCTGCGGGTTTTGACTTCCGCATCCCAAGCTTTCGCGAGGTTGTTGCGCAAACCCGCCGAGCCCTTGTCCTCGGAGAGCGCGTACGCGCGCGCAAGCGTCTTTGTGTGTTCCGGGGAGCGTAGTTCCGCGGGAATCAACCGCAACGCGTCCACGTACTCCCCCCGCGCAGCGGCAATTTCCCCGCCGCTTAGAGCGCGGTTCCAAACCGTGATCGCCGAGGTTTCCCCCTTAAACCGGGCTCCCTCCAAACGGCCCGCGAGAACCAACGGCGCGGAAACCGGGGATGGGTTTTCCAAAGCGTCGAGTTTGGCGTTCAGCGGTTGGGGTTCGGAATCCACAAAAATCTGCACCCCGGCGGCTTTGCGGGACCCATCGTATGTCACCACTACGTGGCGCCAGGCACCGGGTTCGACGGGGTTCTTCCCAATCACCTCTATGCCTTTTTTCGCCCCGGATTGCAGCAGGCGAAGCGCGGGCGCGCCTTTCTCAAAGGCGAATTCAAACCCGTTTGGGGAACTTTCCTTGTCGAGGCGGCTCAACAGGGGGCCGGAACCGGATTTGTCCGGAAACCGCACCCATGCGGCGAAAGAGAAGGCCTGTGTTCCGTCCAACCGGGGGCCGCCCTCCTCAAAAACGAGTCCCGGGCGGCCGTTGAAGCTCAGGGCGCCTTTGCCGTGGCGATCCGCCCGGACCAGGGGGCTGGCCGTTGCGTTTGCATAAAAGCCCTGCAAACTGCTTAAGAGGGTGGCCTTGTCCGGTTCGGTGGCGGGGACGTGAAATACCACGTCCGCGGTGGGAAAATTGTCCGCCGCCGGAGCTTTGGCGGGTTGGGACCATGCGCGGAAGGGTTTCGTGTTTTCCAGCGCAGTCTCCGCCCTCTCCAGGGCGTCCCTGGCTTCCTGCACGGCTTTTCGGGCGGCGGCTTGTTTGTCCGCCGCTTCCGGGTCGGGAATCTCCACCATGGGAGCGGAATTTCCGTTCCGCGTTTGCATGCCGTTGTCCCTGGTATTGTTGAAGTACGCGTAGAAGCGGTAGTAGTCGGTCTGGGAGATGGGATCGTATTTGTGGTCGTGGCACTGGGCGCATTCCAGGCTTAGCCCCAGCCAGACGTTGGAGGTGGTTTTGACCCGGTCCACGACGTAGTCGACGCGGAATTCTTCGGCGATGACGCCGCCTTCATCGGTGGTGGCGTGGTTGCGATTGAAGCCGGAGGCGATTTTTTGGGAAAGGGTGGCCTCGGGCAGGAGGTCGCCCGCGAGTTGTTCGATGGTGAACTGGTTGAAGGGCATGTTTTGGTTGAAGGCCTCAATGACCCAGTCGCGCCACCCCCACATTTCCCGGGGGCCGTCCGCATGGTAGACGCTGGAGTCGCCGTAGCGTCCCAAATCCATCCACACCAATGCCATGCGTTCTCCGAAATGCGGGGAAGCCAGAATGCGGTCCACCAGCTTTTCGTAAGCGCCGGGGGAGGAGTCCTGCACGAACGCGCGCACGTCCTCCGCCTTGGGGGGGAGCCCCGTCAGATCGAAGGAGAGGCGCCGGATGAGCATCTCGCGGGATGCTTCGGGCTGCGGTTGGAGTTTTTCCTGTGCGAGCCGCGCTCGAACCAACGCGTCGATGGGGTGCATCGGGCCTCTGGGAAGCGCGGGACGGCTGGGGGCCACAAAGGACCAGTGTTTGGCGTAAGGAGCCCCGTTTTTGATCCACTCCTGCAGAACCGCCTTCTCCGCACTTGTGAGGGATTTGCCGATGTTGCCGTCCGGGGGCGGCATGAGTTCATCCGGGTCCTTGCTGAAGATGCGGGAGAGGATCTCGCTTTTTTCCGGATGGGCTTTGTCGATGGCCTTGGCGGCTCCCTCGGGCGTGTCGAGCCGCAGCTTGCCCTTGCGTTTCTCCTCGTCCGGCCCGTGGCAATAGAAGCATTTGTCCGATAAAATGGGGCGCACATCCCGGTTGAAATCCGGGGTGGCGGCGCGGGCGGCGATACCGGGGAACAATCCGCTCAAGGCGGAGCACAGGGTCAGCAGACCGGGGAGCGAGCGAGCATTCATGTGGGGAAAA
>JBILWF010000221.1:0-5252 GCA_044370075.1 Chthoniobacteraceae bacterium
GGAGGAGTTGGATTTCCGCACGATCGCGCGTTTTTCGGAAAACGACGTGGGACTGCCCGGAGTCGAGATCGCCCTGCGCCCCGTGCGCCAGTACGTGTACGGCGCCCTGGCTTCGCACCTTCTTGGCTACGTGGGGGCCCCGGTCGATATCGACAAGCTGCCCGACATCAAAAAGTTTTCTTTCTACCAGCCCGACGCCGAGGGAAAGGCCCACGTGGAACTGCACATGGACCGCTGGCTGCGTGGAACCCCCGGGGTGCGCGTTCTGCAGCGCAACGTCAAGGGCGTCATCGAGTCGGAGATCCGCCGCATCGAGCCCAAACAGGGAAACCACGTGTACCTGACCATCGACGCGCGGATGCAGATGATCGTAGAGCGGGCGCTGCGCGACGCGGGCGTGGGGCGCGCGGCCGCCGTCGTGGTCAACCCCACCAACGGGGAGGTTCTGGCCATGGCCTCGGTTCCCTCCTATGACCCGAACATATTCATTCCCAACATCTCGCGGGATGCATGGCAGCAGATCCGGCAAGACGACACCAATCCGCTCACCAACCGCGCAGTCCAGGGCTATGCGCCGGGCTCGACCTACAAAGCGGTTTCAGCCCTTGCGGGGCTGAAGAAGGGGCTCACCCAGAGGAATGCATTCAGCTGCTCGGGGGGGGTATCCTATGGCGCCAAATACATGAAGTGCTGGGTTACCGACCAGCATCTGCCCGCCCACGGCAGCCTCACCCTGCCCGATGCGCTCAAGTACTCCTGCAATTCCTTCTTTTTCCAGTGGGGGAACGCGGCCGGTATCGACCAGATTGTGGCCATCGGGGAGGCCCTTGGCCTCGGGCAGAAAAGCGGGCTTCCCCTGAGTGGGGAGGATGGTGGGATCTTACCCGGCCCGGACTGGCTGCGGGTGGTGAGCCCGCAGGAGCGGTGGTCCAACGGGTATACGGCCAACGTGTCAATCGGGCAGGGGTCGGTGGAGGCCTCCCCCCTGCAAATGTGCATGGTGGCGGCGACGGTTGCCAATCGCGGCCGTTCCTTCGCACCGAAGCTCGTTGCCCGCGTTGTGGATGCGGAGGGAAAAGATGTGATCAACCCCGAAACGGGCGAAAAAGTGGCTTCACCGCTGCCGGTGCTGCGGGCGGATTTGCATGAATACGGCATTTCGGACGAGGACATCGAACTGGTGCGCCGCGGAATGTGGAAAGTGGTCAACGAAGCGGGGGGTACGGGTAAAAAGGCGTTTGTGAAGGGGACCGAAGTGGCTGGAAAAACCGGGACCGCGCAGTTCTGGCGCGATGTGCACGGTAAAAAGGAAACGGACAACCACACCTGGTTCATTTGTTTTGCACCGTACGAAGCGCCCCGCCTGGCGGTAACGGTTTTTGTGCAGGGAGCCAAGTCGGGGGGGCGGGTCAGTGCGCCGATAGCCCAGCGGATTTTGGAGCAGGGGCTGGCACTCGAAAAGGGATTCGATCCCGGGCTGGCCTGGCTGGAGCCGGCGGCCGGAAGTTTTCAGCCCGTGGAGGATATCAATTATAAGACTGGCCCGGTGTACGCCGGCGATGCGGTGGACCGGGAGACGGCCGAACACACCGAGACGGCGCAGAAACCCGCCCGGGTCAAGGCGGTTACCCCCGCCGAGCCCGACATCAAGCCGGAGGCCGATGCGCGGGGCAAAGTCGGCGCCAAGCCCGGCCGGATGGATCCCGCCGAGAAAAGAAGCTTCTTTGAACGTCTTTTCGGGCCTAAGAAAGAGATTGCTCCAAAACCACCTTCACCCCCAGCGGGAGCCAACCCGCGCTGACTTCCAGTGCTTTCAACCCTTTTGCCCAAACTTCTTTCCATGACCGAACGCGTCAAACGCCTTCTGGGTCTCGCCCCGCGACGAACCGGAAACACTCTTGTTATCAGCTCTGAAAAGCTCGAACGCCGGGTTGCCCTCCTTGAAAACGGCACCCTTGAAGAGTACTCCATCGAGCGGCAAACCGACCGGAACATCGTCGGCTCCATCTTCAAGGGCCGTGTCAAAAACATCGAGCACGGCCTCAAGGCCATGTTTGTGGATATTGGCTTTGAAAAGAACGCCTTCCTGCACTTCTGGGATGCCCTGCCCGCTGCGCTCGACAGCGGTGTTGAGCAGGTCGAACGCTCTTCCGGCTCCAAGAAAAAGGAACGCATCACCGCCAAGGATATTCCCCAGATTTATCCCGTCGGAAGCGAGGTGCTCGTCCAGGTTACCAAGGGGCCCATCTCTACCAAAGGCCCCCGCATTACCACCAACATCTCCCTGCCGGGACGCTATCTAGTGCTGATGCCCTTCAGTGATCAATGCGGCATTTCGCGCAAGATCGAGTCCCCGAAGGAACGCGAACGGCTTCGGAAGGTGCTCCGCGATCTGGACGTGCCCGAGGGCATGGGGGTTATTATCCGCACCGTGGGCGAGGGGCAGCGCGCCCGGTATTTTGTGCGGGATTTGGGCCTGCTGCTCGAACAGTGGCGACGCATCGAGGAAATGATGCGCACGCGGCCCGCCCCGGCCTGCGTGTTCGAGGAACCGGATTTGGTGGAACGCACGGTGCGCGACTTTCTCACCGATGAAATAGACGAGGTTCATTGCGATGACGAGCAAGCCGTCAAGCGCATGGGGGAGCTTGTTGGCGAAATCTCCAAGCGTTCCCGAAACCGCATCCAGCATTACACCGGCACCGCTCCGATTTTCGAACATTTTGGGGTGCAGAAGCAGATTGACGACGCCTTCCACCGCCAGGTGTGGCTGCCCTGCGGCGGCTACATTGTCATTGACGAGACGGAGGCTCTGATAGCCATCGACGTGAACACCGGGCGCAACAAGGGGGGCAAGGATGTCGAAAAAACCATCCTCCAAACCAATCTGGAGGCGGCTGACGAAATGGCGCGCCAGATGCGGCTGCGGAACATCGGCGGTCTTATCATCGGGGACTTCATTGACATGAAGAGCCGCAAGGATCAGCAGCTGGTCTACCAGCGCATGAAGGACCGCCTCAAACGAGACAAGGCCAAGACCCATGTGCTTCCGATTTCCCCCCTGGGATTGATGGAAATGACCCGCCAGCGTGCGCAGGAATCCATTTCCGGCTCGGTTTACGAGTCGTGTCCCTACTGCAACGGCCGGGGCAAGGTGAAAAGCTCCATGACGATGAGCGTCGAGTTGCAGCGCGCACTGCACCGCGCCCTGCGGAACCATCCCAATGTGCACGAGTTGCGCGTCACGGTGAACCCCCATGTGCTTCGCCGTTTACGCAGCGAGGACGAGGAGTTGCTGGTGGAAATTGAGCGCAAGTACGAGGGGCGCCTTACGTTCCGCTCCGACCCCGCCTACCATCACGAACGCTTCACCATTGTCGACGCGCAGAACAATCAGGAACTCAAGGACTAGGCTGCAGGCGGGCCCTCCCGTATGGAATCCGGGCATTTTTACCTGCATAACCTGAGTCCTTTCCTGTGGGAGTTTCAGGAGGGCATCGGCCTCCGCTGGTACGGCTTGGCGTACGTTCTCTCCTTTGTCGGGGGGCAGGCCCTGTACCGGCACCTTTCCGTTCGCAGGCTCAATCCCATCCCGCCGGAACGCGTGGCGGATTTCATCACGTGGGCCGCGGTCTTTGGTGTTCTGCTGGGCGGCCGCGTGGGGTACATGCTGCTGTATGATTTCCCCCGCCTGATGGCGGAGCCCCTTTCCCTGATCCGCGTCTGGGAAGGAGGCATGGCCAGTCACGGGGGAATCCTGGGGTTGTTTTTCTTCACCCTGTTTTATGCCCGCCGGAACGGGTTCTCGTGGACCGGGATCGGTGACAGTATGGTTTCGGTCGCGCCCCTCGGGCTGTTTCTGGTCCGAATTGCCAACTTCATCAACGGCGAGTTGTACGGAAGGGCAAGCCGGGTCCCGTGGGCTGTGCAGTTTCCGACTGAGCTGCGTGAAAACCCCGGGTTGCTCGCGGGTACCGCCTTTGAGGCGTCCCCGGTCGAGGGACTCGTGGGGCTCGTGCGCGGGGGGATTTCCCGGGCGCCGGACTTGGAGCGTGTCTTCCGAGAAGTGCTGCCGCCCCGGCATCCGTCCCAGATTTACGAGGCGTTCCTCGAGGGCGCGGTTCTGCTCGGTCTTCTGTGGTTTTTGCGGACGCGGTGCACGGTCCCGCGCGGGGTTTTGACCGGCGTTTTCTTCGTGGGATACGCCCTTTTACGAATTGTCGGGGAACAGTTTCGCGAACCGGAGGATTTCAACTTTGGTTTGCCCCGGGGTGTTTTTCTGTCCCTTTTTCTGATTCTGCTGGGAACGGCTTTTCTTATCTGGGCCTTTCGGAACCCAACTTACGAGCAGGGCTGCCGGAAGGGGTAGGAGCCGGGTCGGACGCGGGAACAGACGCCGTTCCACCCGTGGCTCCATACCGTCAAAAACCATCACCGCAACTTGGGAAAACCGGCCGTTCCCCGGGCTGCCCGATCCCGCCAAGAATCCGCGTGAATGTGTTTGGGATGTGGAATAAAGCCTTCCTCGAAAAAGCCATGAAATCCTCCCTGCGTTGCATTCTGCTCTTGTGGACGTGCCTCTGCCCTTCGGTGCTTCTCGCGGAACTCAAGGTGCCGGGCATTTTTAGCAACCACATGGTGCTTCAGCGGGACAAGCCCGTCCCAGTCTGGGGCTGGGCGGATCCGGGGGCCGAGGTAACGGTTGAGTTCGCAGACACAAAAAAAGTCACCACGGTTGTGGGTGCCGACAAGGCATGGCGTGTTGTCTTGGATCCCATGAAGGCAAGCGCCGAACCGCGGAGCATGAAGATCACTTCAACCGGGCATGCGGAATCGCTGATTTTTTCCAACATTTTGGTCGGTGATGTCTGGCTTTGCTCCGGTCAGTCCAACATGGAAATGCCCGTCGGCCACACCGTGTGGGGGGGCGGCGCGTTGAATTACGAAGAGGAGATCCGGAATTCGGCCAACCCCCTCCTGCGCCAGTTTGCCGTCGCCCGGAATGTCCGCGCCGATGGAAAAATCGTGGACGGGACGTGGACTTCCGCCGGACCGGACACTACCGGGGATTTTTCCGCCATCGGGTACTTTTTTGCGCGAGAGATTCAGCGGAATCAAAAAGTCCCGGTTGCGATCATCAAGGCCGCAATCGGGGCCACGCCAATCGAGGCGTGGATCAGCCGCGAGAAGCTCCTGTCGGATCCCGAGATTGCTGAAACGGCCGCAAAACAGGCCGAGGATGTCACCGTCGG
>JBILWF010000222.1:0-5232 GCA_044370075.1 Chthoniobacteraceae bacterium
GACCCGCGTTACAAGGGTTGCTAGTTGCGCATTTGGAACGATCTCTTGGACGCGTTCGGACTGTGTCCAGCGGAACCACTGGTATGTGAAGGGGCCCTGTCCCATGGGGTCCACTTGAAGAACCAGTTGTTTTCCTTTGTCGGTATCGACCAAGCAGGGTTTCACGGTGTCGAAGTGAGGTTCATTCCGCGCGATGATTTTGCGCGCCTCGGATTCCATGGACACCAAGCTTGGGTCTTTCGGGAGGAGTGCTCGGCGGATGTCCGCAGAGTTTGCAGCGGGAAGAACGGGCGAGAAGATTTTTCTCTCCGGGGTTTCCTGCCCCGCTTCGGAAGGCCCGCCAAAAAGGGGCGTCATGCCTTCCAGGGCGAGCAGTCGTTGTTTGCCTGCGATTCTGCGGAAAGCCGCGTAGTGTTCGGCGGTGGCCGGGGAGGAGTGTTGGAAGGTTTGAAAGCCGCTGAAGAGCTGCCAGTAAGGGTTTTCCTCCCAGAGAATGAGTGTTTGTTCGGGGGTTAATTCGTAGAGGTTTTCAAGAATCACCAGCGAAGCCATCAACCGGATGAAGTTTTCTTCATAACCGGACAGCAGCAGGTCCGAAAAAAGCGCGTACACTTCGTTCCACTCGAGGGCGTTTTTGCACAGGGGATGTCTGGTGTTGAGAAGTGGAGCCAGGGCAGCCTGCATGGGTGGTTGTTTTGAAAAAAAACGCTTAGGAAACACTACCAGAGCCTGAGGAATCCGAAAGACGAGATTTTGCACAGGAACACCCGGAATTGCAGAGGACGGAGGGTGGTTTTTTGGAAAAGGCCCTCAGGGAGCTCCAGAGCCTCACGGACAGGAAGAGGAGGGCGGCCCCGATACAGGTCCAGACAAGGAAGGAATCCATGTTCTTGTTGCGCGCGGGTTTAGATCCACCCCAGAAGCCTGCCCCCTTGGTAGACGAGGAAGGATCCCAGCCACGCCAGGACGCTCATGTATGCAAATTGGAAGGCGGTCCACAGCAGGGAGTTGGTTTCCCGCCGCACGACCGCGAGCGTGCTGACGCATTGCATGGCGAGTACGTAAAAAACCATGAGACTGACCGAAACAAGCGGCGTGTAAACCGGGGTCCCATCCGCCCGTTTTTCCGAGCGCATGGTGTCCCTCAGGGGTTCTATTGCCTCGGTGCCGCCGCCGGACTCCACATTGTACACCACGCTCATGGTGGAAACAAACACCTCCCGTGCAGCGAGGGAGCCGATGAGTCCCACGCCGATTTTCCAGTCAAAGCCCAGCGGCGCAATCCACGGTTCGATCGCTTTGCCCATGCGCCCGGCCACGCTGTGGGCGATGATCTCGGAGCCCGTTGCCTCTGGATTTTTGGGTCTGGGATAATTCGTCAGGGCCCACAAAAGCACCGAAAGCGCAAGAATGACCGTTCCGGCCCGACGGATGAAAAGCCACGCTCGTTCCTTGAGGCGCAGGAGCAGTCCCCGCGGGCTCGGAAGCCGGTACGGGGGCATTTCCATGATTAGCAGCGGCGTCTCGCTCTGGAGGAGGGTCTTCTTAAACAACCACGCCATGAGGAAGGCGGCAGTAATGCCCAAAAAGTACATGGCCAGCATGATGGCGCTGCGTTTCCACGCGGATGCATCCGGAAGGATCACCGCGATGAGAAGCGTATACACTGGCAGACGCGCCGAACAGCTCATCAGCGGGGCCACCAGGATGGTGACCAGACGGTCTTTGCGCTGCTCGATCGTGCGCGTGGCCAGAATGCCCGGAATGGCGCAGGCGAAGGAGCTCAGCATCGGGATGAAGGATTTTCCGTGCAATCCCACCCGCGACATGAGTCGGTCCATGAGGAATGCGGCACGGGCCATGTAGCCGCTGTCTTCGAGAATGCCCAGAAACAGGCTCAGGATCAGGATTTGGGGAAGGAACATGAAAACCCCGGAAACCCCTGCAAGGGCCCCCTCCAACACCAGCGAGCGGAAGTTTCCCTCCGGCATTGCCCCTTTGAGCCATTCCGCAAGCAAACCGGTTCCCTTTTCAATCCAATCCATGGGGATTTGCGCGATCCAAAAGATCGAAAAGAACATCAATCCCATCGCGAGTAGAAACGCCGTCCAGCCCCAGATCTTGTGCGTGAGGACGGCGTCGATCCGGTCGGAGGGGTTGGGCTGCAGGCCGTCCGGGCTCTGGCTCAGGCAGGCCGCGCAGATTTCCGAGGCCCACGCATACCGTGCCTCCACGGGAGCGGAAAGGGGGTCCAAGCCTGCATGTTCGAGGGAGGCGCGGGCGTTTGCGACGGCCTCCTCCAAAGCGGGTGGGGTATTCAGTGCACGCTCCCGCTGCAGGCCCGGAGAACTCAGCAGCAGGAGCGCTTCGGAGAAAGCGGCCGCGGGGCGCACGGGGAGGATTTTTGCCAGGTTGCGCGCCGCATTCTCGAGGGCTGGGGGGTAAGCTGGGCGCCGGGTCGGGGCGGGGAGGGGTGAACGGCTCAGGGCTTGCTTGAGCTCGACGAGCCCCCGCCCGGTGGTGGCCACCAGCGGAATGACGGGGATGCCGAGTTGGTCCTGGAGGCGGTCGGTATCGATGCGGACTCCCCGCGCTTCAAGCGTGTCCATCATGTTGAGCGCGAGTATCACGGGGATGCCGAGTTCGACGAGTTGGGAGAGCAAATAGAGGTTGCGCTCGAGGTTGCCCGCATCCACCACCGCCACAATGACGTCGGGAGCGGGCGTGTCGGTCTGGCGGCTGAGGAGTACGTCGCGCGAAACGGCCTCGTCGGGGGAGCGTGCCTGCAGGCTGTAGCAGCCAGGCAAATCCAACACCGCCAACGGCTCCCCGTGGCTTCCGTGCATCGCTCCCTCGCGCTTTTCCACGGTGACTCCCGGGTAGTTTCCAATCTTCTGGCGCAACCCCGTGAGTGCGTTAAAGAGTGTGCTTTTCCCACAGTTTGGGTTGCCCGCAATCGCAATGCGCCGGGGAGTAGCGGACGCCTTGCCGGAGGGCGAATCCGGGGCGTTCATGGCTGCGGGGGGGCGCATTCCACCAATACTCCGCCGGCTTCGGCTTTGCGCAGCGAGAGGCTGTATCCGCGCACCCGCACTTCCAGCGGATCCCCCAGGGGGGCGATGCGCACCAGCGTGCATTCGGTGCCCGGGGTGAGGCCCATTTCCTGAAGCCGCTGGCGGGCTTCCGGCGGAAGTCTGAAGGAGGCAATGCGCCCTTTGGCGCCGGGGGCGAGTTCGCTCAGAGGCTGCATGGCAGGCCGGGGCGGGCTCAGGCGGCGACGGGCTCCACGAGGATGGCGGATCCGAGGGCGCGGGCGATGGCGAGCCGCACGCCGGCGAGGGTGCAGAGGATGCAGCTGCCGTCGGAGAGCTTTAGGAGTTCGCATTTTTCGCGGAAACCCATTTCCCGGAGTTGGTTGCTGTGTGGGCACTCGGGTTTGAGGGCCAGCACGCGCAAGCGCTGGCCGCAACGGGCCGAGCACAGGGTGAGGGGGGCGGCGGGAGGCATGTGCGCAGTCTACTGAGATTGAGAATCAGTCGCAATAAAAACCGCGAACGTTCCCCGCGAACCTTCTCGCTCCCCCCCGGGGCGCCCCACTCCCCACCCGCACGTGTTGACCGAACACGCCCCTTTTTCGTTCGGGTAACCGTGCCGGTGGAGCCCTTTGTCGGACTTTAGTTCGTGCCCGGCTTAAGGTCTTTCCACGCAAAAACCAGGATCCGCTCCCCGCCGATTTTTTTTGCCCCCCGGGCAAGCATTTCTTTCTCGATACCCACCATGTGTGCCGCCCCCCAGGGCACTCCGATGTGCTGGTATTTTGGCGCGGTTTCCTCGATCGCTGCGACCACCCGGGCGTTCCGGCCCTCGAGCACGTCCTTCATGAGGATGTTTAAATCCACGTTCGTTTCTCTCAAAAAAACGCCCAACAGGGCCGAAAAATTCTGCTTCTCCAGTGCGGAGGTTACGTCTCCGAAGGTGAGGAGAACTGCCTGGGTTTCCTTGGAAAAATCGCTCACGTCAGCGTCGCACCGGTGTACGTCGATTTTTTGAAGGTCCTCGAGATGGGGTTGCGGGGTGAGCCCCACGGATTTGGCGGCCACGGCATGGTTGATGCCATTTGGGGTTAGATTTTTGTGATCTGTCACTCCCTCCGGAATGAGGACCGCTTTTTCCGTGGGCATGTGTTTGACCAACTCTTCGTAAAATCCGGGCGTTGCGACGTGAACGGAGGGCAGGAGGTGCAGTGTGGAGTTTTTAAAAAGATACACTGCCGTTTCGGTGTACACGCCGGAAGGACGGATGCGGAGAAATCCGCCGGTGAGTTTCTCGAGGGTGAACACGCCTAAAACCACGGATCCGCACAGCATCAAAACCGTGGCGGCACCCAGCACGCCGTGTGCGAGCGCACAGTGACGCCAGGAAAAGCGGCACTCAAAAAATGCGGTCTCCGGGAAAAGAAAGCGGCTCCCAAAGGTTTTGCGTACCTGCATGATGCAGAATGCGACGCCGAGGGTTTGGAAATTCAGCGAAATTAGCGTGAGGGCGCTCATTCCGGTGTAAAGCGGCAGTGGAAGGAACGCTACGGATCCCCATGCGTAGATCAGGAGAAGGGGGAGAAATGCGCGCCACGGTGTCTTTTCATAGGTGCTGGCCACAAGCACTAGCAGGGTGCTGAAAAGCACGGTTCCAATCGTGGAGAGACCCGCGATCGCCGTGAGCATTCCGTGCTGGGTGCCGGGGTTGGTTTTTTGAAGGATGAACTGCAGAAGCCCAACGCCGATATCTCCGATCGAGCACAGCAGCAGCCCGTTGAAGATTCCCCGGATGAACGGGCGTTGCGTCGCGCGGGGCAGGGCAGGGGGAGTTGAGGAATCCATGGGCGTAAGAAATCGCCTGAAGCTAGCCGACGTTCCCCGTTTCAGAAAGATTTTTCGTTGATTTGCAATGCATTACGGAAGGGTTTAGCGCTTTATCACTTCGATCTTGTGTCTTCCGGAAACGGGTTTTCATTTACCACCCAAAACGGGTCAGCAATACACCGACATCCGCGCCGAGCATTGCAACCAGACGCATCCGCAACGTGGGGACGATACTGCAGAAGTGGGGCTGCACGTTGAAAGTATCCACGTCGCCCGGTTCCCTGGACACTCCTTGGGAGAAGATGCGCCGCATCGCCTCAGCCCTCCCCAGTACGATCTCGTTCAATGGCCCGGCGTCAACGGGTCGGCTTTG
>JBILWF010000223.1:0-5214 GCA_044370075.1 Chthoniobacteraceae bacterium
CGGCTATGCGGACGGATATCCGCGGTGTCTTTCGGGAGCGGGGGCCGAGGTTCTGGTGCGGGGGCGCCGTTGTCCGGTTCTGGGCCGGGTGACGATGGATCAAATCCTCGTGGACGTGAGCGCCTGCGGAGGTGTCGAAGCGGGGGAGGAGGCGGTGCTTTTGGGCGGGCAGGGGGGCGTAGAGGTCTCGGTGCGGGAACTGGCCGCGAAGGCGGGGACGATTCCGTGGGAGGTTTTCACCGGGGTTGGCCCGCGGGTGGAACGGTTTTTGGTCGACTGAGGTGACGAACAAAGGGAGCGCGGGCGATTTGCTTCCCCCCGGGTTCCGGGTGGGTTATCAGAGAATGCACGCAGCATTGTAACCCCGTGTCGTCCTCCAGCCATCCCCCACGGCGCAACCGGCTCACGCCGGGCCCCCGTCCTGCCGCAGTCCGCCGCGGATGGAACCGTCGCCTCTGGCGGTTGTTTTTTTTCGTGCTCGCCTGGGGGGCCTTGTGTGGGGGCGTGGTCGGCGGTGTCTATGCGATGTGGGCTGCCCAGTTTGACATGGCCGTGGTCGAGCAGATTCCCGAGCGCTCCACCGTATTTGACCGGGATGGAAAACCCTACGGACGCCTGACGGGCGAAAACCGTCTGGTGGTGCCTTTGGAAAAGGTGTCCCCGTTTTTTGTCAGAGCGCTGCTGGCCCGGGAGGACTCGCGTTTTTACAGCCACGCAGGGGTGGATCCCTTTGGGATTGCGCGGGCGCTGGTGCGCAACCTGGTTTCGGGTTCCGCGGCGCAGGGTGCCAGCACGCTCACGCAGCAACTTGCCCGCAACTCTTTTCCCCTCGGGGGCAAAAACCTGCATCGGAAGGTCCTGGAGGCGTTCGTGGCGTTTCGCATTGAAAAGCACTTCTCCAAAAACGAAATCCTCGAGCACTACATGAACCGGATTTATTTCGGTGCGGGGGTGTTTGGAATCGAAACCGCCAGCCAGGTGTATTTCAACAAGCACGCCTCGGAACTGACCCTCGGGGAGGCGGCGATGATTGCCGGAATCATCCGGGGTCCGTCGCGTTTTTCGCCCCTGAGCAACCTCAAGGGCGCCCTGCGCGAACGCGACACCGTGCTCGACCGGCTCGAAAAAATCGGCGAATGCCGCCCCGCCGAAATTGCCGCGGCGCGCGCCGAGAAACCCGCCATCAACCCCAAGCCGCGCCTCACCGTTCAGGAGAACTACGTGATGGACGCGGTCATTCGCGAACTCGGAAAGGTGCTTTCCGACGACGAACTGGGCGAGAGCGGACTGCGCATCTACACCACCGTGGACTCGCAGTTGCAGGAGGCGGCCCAGCAGGGGCTCAACGCGCACTTGAGCAAGATCGAGTCCAAGCCGGGGTACGCGCATCCGCGCAAGGCGGACTTTACGCGGGAGGCGCGGGAGGCCGAGGTGGAGCCCAACTATCTGCAGGGGGCCGTTGTCGTGCTCGACAACCGCACCGCTGGCATCCGCGCGCTGGTGGGGGGCCGCGAGTACGCCGACAGCCGCTACAACCGGGCGCTGCTCTCCGAGCGCCCGATCGGGTCCACATTCAAGTCCTTCATCTACCTGGCTGCCTTTGGCAAGGGGCTGAGTCCCAGTGCACAAATCAGCGACGCACCCCTCCAACGGGGCGAAATCAAGGGTGCCGGAAACTGGTCCCCGGGCAATTCGGACGGGACATTCAAGGGGATGCTGCCCGTGGAGGAGGGCCTGATTCAGTCGCGCAACACGGCCACGGTGCGGGTGGGAGATTATGCGGGCCTGAGCGAGATTTCGAAGGTCGCCTCCGTGGTGGGGCTCGAAAAAATGCCCATGCGGCCGTCGGCGTATCTGGGTGCGTTCGAATCCAATCTTTTGCGGGTGACCAATGCCTACACGGTGTTTCCCAACGGGGGGCGTCTGCGAAAACCACATTTGATCGAGCGGGTCGAGAACGCGGCGGGGACGGCCATTTACCGCGCCCCGTCCACGAGCAAGGCCGTCCTGCATCCCGGCGCGTGCGCGCTGGTGACCTCTGCCCTGACCAAAGTGCTTGAGCGGGGAACGGCCGCGGCTGCCCGCTCCGGCGGATTTAAAAAACCCGCCGCGGGCAAGACGGGCACCACGGACGACTACAAGGATGCGTGGTTTATTGGGTTCACCAGCAGCCTTACCGCCGGCGTGTGGGTGGGCTTTGACAAACCGCAGCGCACGGTGGCGCAGGGCTACGGCGCGACGATGGCGTTGCCGGTTTGGCTGGAGGTGCTTTCCGTTGCGCCCGAAAACCGCTACCCGGCCCTTCCCTTCCGGGAGACGGGGGGCGGGGGAATGATCGTTCCCGTGGTGTCCGAGTCCCGGGGGAGCCCGGCGGCTGCGAGCCCGCGCAATCCGCCACAGGTGGTTCCCGTGCAGGCTCCGCCGCGGGTCGAGGCGGTTCCCCCGGAGGGCCAGCCCCCGCGCGTGACACCGGTGCTCAAACCCGTGAATCCATGAGCGAACTGGGCAAGAAGGTCAGCGCCCGCTCGGCGGGCATTGTCAGCGTGGCGGTGCTTTGCAGCCGGTTGCTGGGACTTTTGAGGGAGGTGCTGCTGGCAAAATTCTTCGGCGGCGGACTGGAGATGGACGTCTTTAAAACCGCCTTCCGCATCCCGAACCTGCTGCGGGACATGTTTGCGGAGGGGGCCTTGTCCACGGCATTTGTGACGGTGTTTTCAAAGAAAACCGCCGTGGAGGGCGACGCCTCCGCGTGGGCCCTTGCAAACCGCGTGGCCTCGCTGGTTATCGTGGTGCTCAGCGCGATTGTGCTGCTCGGAATGCTGCTCACGCCGTGGATTTTGCAGATCAGTGCCCCGGGTTTTTCACCCGAAAAAATCGGGCTCGCCGCGTTGCAGGCGCGCATCATGTTTCCGTTCATTCTGCTGGTGTCTCTTGCCGCGCTGGCCATGGGGTTGCTCAATGCGCGGGACGTGTACGGCACGCCCGCAATGGCCTCGAGTTTCTTCAATATTTTTTCCATTGCGGGCGGGGTGGGGCTTTCCTGGTGGCTGGATCCGACATTTGGGACCCGCTCCCTGGTGGGGCTTTCCATTGGGACGCTGCTGGGCGGGCTCGCGCAGTTGCTCGCGCAGTGCCCGGCGCTGTGGAGGGTGGGATTCCGTTTCCGGTGGGATCCGGTGTGGCGGGACCCCGGGGTGGGTGAGGTGTTGCGGCTCATGGGGCCTGCGGTGGTGGCATCGAGTGCGGTGCTGGTGAATGTGGTAATCAACCAGATGTTCGCCTCGCTCCAGCCCGGAGACGGGCCGGTGGCGTGGCTCGACAATGCGTTCCGGCTGATGCAGCTGCCGCTGGGGATGTTCGGTGTGGCCATTGGCACCGTGACGCTGCCGGTGGTTTCGCGCAACGCCGCCCTCGGTGACACGCAGGCGGTGCGGGCCGCCCTCGGCCGCGGATTGCGCCTCGGGCTGCTGTTGACGGTGCCGTCCACCGTGGGGCTGATCTGTCTGGCGCACCCGATTATTTCGCTCATCTTTGAGCGGGGAAAATACGACGCCCACGCGACCGCGCAGACGGCGGCCGCGCTTCAGTTTTATGCCGTGGGTCTGGCGGCTTACGCCGGGATCAAGGTTCTGGCGCCCGCGTTTTATGCCGTGGGAAAAAGGCGCACCCCGATGCTGGTGAGTTTTTTGGCCATCGGCGTGAATGTGGGGCTCAACGCGCTGTTTACCTTCCAGCTGGACATGGGGCACCGCGGACTGGCGCTTTCGACGGGATGTGTGGCGCTGGTGAATTTTTGTCTGCTTTACCACCTCATGCGGATCCATTTGGGGGGGATCGAAAGCGGCAGACTGCTTTCGGCGCTGGGGCGCTTGTGCCTTGCGGGCGCTTTATTGGGCGGGGTGTGCGTGTGGGGCGGGAGCTTGTTGGAGGCGCGGTGGGAGGGGGCGTTTTTTTGGGAGAGAATGGCGGGTCTCGGGCTGGTGATTTCGGCGGGAGCGGCTGTTTTTTTTACCGCGGCGTGGCTGGTGCGCGTCGGGGAGATGGGGGAACTGGTGAGCCTCGTACGGGGGCGTATCCAGCGGTTCGTCCGGCGGTAGGTTTTATTCCCTCTGGAGTAGGTCATCGCAAATTCGAGGGGATAAAACGCGCCAGCCGTTTTTTAGCGGCATGGAGCATTTCCCCCGGCCGGTCCGGACCAATGCCGGGGTTTCATCCCCGCATGGCGGGTGTTCGCATCACTGCGCCTATTTTCCCAGCAACTTCTGCAAGAGCCCCTTCTCCGGGGCAGGGGGTACCGCTTTTTCCGCCCCGGGCGCGGCGGGGGGCGTTTGTGGGCTGGCGGCCGTTTTTGCCGTAAACTGCAGGTAATTCTCCGTGGAGCGATCCAGTTCAAAGGCGCCGCCGAGGGCGGCTTCAATCACCGCTCCGAGGTCCGCCGAATTCAGCCGCGTCTCCACGTCCAGATGGGACACCGCCTTCGCATCAAACTCCCGCGCCCACACCGCGCTCACCTTGTCGGCTGCCTTTAGGCCCGCCTGCACCTTTTGAAAGTCCCGGGCGCTTATTTTCTCAAACTCCACCTGCTTGATCGCCCCGCACTCCACCTCCACCAGCCAGCGCGCGAAAATCTTGGAAAACAGCGCCATACCCCCCGCCGTGCCCTTGCCTCCCTCCAAACTCTTGAACAGCACCTCCCGCGCCGCCATCTCCTTCGTCTGCAGCCCGCTCCGGTACTTGTCGGACGCAGGCACCACCACCGACGCAACCACCTCCCCGGTGTCCGGGCGGACCGCCCGCAAATCCGCCCCCAGCTCAAAACAGTGCTCCGGCAGCGCCCCAAACAGCGACTCCGTACCCGCATACCGGCCGTTGACCTTCCCTTCGATGACGAAATCCACGCGCTGGTCCACGCCCGCCCTGCGGAAGCCCGCCCCCTGCGTGTTGCCGAGCAGTTCGTCCCGGGATGCCCGCCGCGCTTGCGCCTGCCCAATGGCCCCGGCGTCCACCACCTGCAGCTGCATTTTTTGCGCCGTTTGCTCAAACCACGCCGCGGCGTACCCTTTTCCCGCGGGCACGCCTTCAATCTGGTCCTCGATTTTGAGCGCCACCCGCGGGGACTGTTTGAGCTGCACGATCTGCTTGAGGGCCAGGGTTTCGCTCATGCCCGGGGTGCCTTGCTGGACTTCGGCGCGGATTTTGATCCGGTAAATGCCA
>JBILWF010000224.1:0-5213 GCA_044370075.1 Chthoniobacteraceae bacterium
AAAAAACGCTCGGGCTGTGGGATTTTGATGCGCTTCCGGACTGAGGGCCGCATTTCCGGAGGGGCGGCGGGGCCGCCGGAAAATGTGCCCGCGAAGCGTCCCGCCGCTGCCCGGGGAATTTCGCTGGGGTTCAGCGGGTCGCCATCCGAAGCCCGTTCGGCCGTGGAAACGCTTCCAGCGCCTCCCGGCCCCCGGCAAAGCGGCCTCGGTTTTCCTCAACCCATTTCAGACTCCGGCGGGCACGCTGGGTGTCGGGATGGTTCCCGCCCAAAAGCGTTTCCCGGCGGCGAAAAACATTCGTGAGCAGCGCGCAGGCTTTCTCGGGAAGATTTTGGAAAACCGCGAGCTCCGCAAGGTGGCCAAGGGTCCGGAGCGTGTACGGATGGTTTTCACCCAGCGCGCGCATCTGGGATTCCTCAGTCTGCGAGAGCAGTTCCCCGGCCTTCTGCGGGTCGTTGCCGTAGCGCAGACGGGCCGAAGCGAGATGATTCCTTGCGTTGCCTGCGTCGGCCGAATCCCCGCCGCATGTGGCTTCGAAGACTTGCAGGGCGTGGGCGTACATCTCGGCCGCGGCGTCCACCTCCCCCCGGGATTCCTTGAACCACGCCACACTCATGAGCGTGCGCGCGGTGTCCGGATGATCCTCGCCAAAAAGCGTTTTCCGCAGTTCCCAGCTTTTCTCGTAGAACGCGCGGGCTGAATCGGAATCCCCCTGGTTGAATCTGACGTCCCCCAAATAGGTGAGCGTGCGCGCCACATACGGGTGGTCGGCCCCAAGAGCGCTTTCCTGAATGCCGAGCGCCTCCTCGTACAGTTTCTCCGCCGCGGGGAAGTCCCCGCCCGAGGCGAGCCCCCAGCCCACGTACCCAATCGAGAGCGACAGCAGCGGATCCTGCGCATCCAGAACCTCCCGGTTCATGGCAAGTGCCTCCCCGAATAAACGCGTGGACTCGGCGTAGTCGCCCCTCTCCTCGTAGATTCCCGCCAGATAGGTGAGGTAGGTGATGCTGTCGGGGTGCCGGACGCCCAGCTGCGCCCGCGTGTCCCGCAGGGCACGCTCATACAAGACCTGCGCTTCCTCAAGACGCGCCGTGATCTGCAGCAGACCGGCCAAGTACGCCGCCGTCTGGGCCGTTTCAAGGTGATCCGCCCCGAGGCACTGTTCTCGGATCGCAAGCGCCCGCCGGTAGAGCGTTTCCGCCTCCCCGTAGTCCGCGAGAAAGTAGGTGACCAGCGCGAGGTAGTTGAGCGCCTCGGCGGTTTTTTCATCGCGGGGGCCCGCGGTTTTTTCGTAAACGCCGACCGCCTCCCGCAGGTATTCCCGGGATTCCTGATACCTTCCGATGTGCTCCAGAGTCCTGCCGGTTTTAAACAGTTCGTCTGCGTAGGGAACAGAATCGCGCCCGAATTTCTGTCGGATTAATACGAGGTTTCGCGCTCTCACAATCATTTCAGAGGAGTACTTGGTGTTTGCGTACAGATAATCGCAAAAGCCAGTCAGGGCCTCTATTTGATTCCAAAACTCCGTGGCGTCCAACAAGCCCGGCAGCCAGTCCAGGAAGTAATCCTCCCAGACCGAAGCCGTCTCCTCCCCGCCGGGCGCGGCCGGCGCCTTCTTTTCAAATTCCGCCCACAGAAAATCCCCGAGCTCTTTCCGGCCCGTTGGATTGACCTGGTAGGGCCCGCTCCGGCGCCCGTCCAGCAGCCACTCCCGGACGGATTTGTGGTAAAACTCAAGTCCCTCCTCGGTCTCCTCCAGAAGGCTCGAAAGCGGCTGAACACCCTTCAGGGTCACGTCCCGGGCCGACCATCCCAGCACGGCCTGCGCCAGCCCGCGCGGCAGAGGCCCCGGACTGGCCGCCAAAAGGCGCAGAAATTTTTCGGCCTCCTGCGCGTACAGCGTGTACTCCGGAAAAAAGCGGGAAAAATCCCTGAAAAAAACATCATCGATTCCATTCGGAAGAAGCTCCGGAGCAGTTAGATCGTACTGGTTCTCAACCCGTCTCAAATAAAGAAAAGTGCCGCCGCTTTTCTCCAAAATTTTCTGCTTCAGTTCCGCCACATCCCGGGTGTGCTGCAGTGTGGCCAGTTTCATATCCAGATATTCGGAGATATCGGAAACGTTTTGTTCCGTGTCGGCTCCCACAACACAGGACTCAAACTTGGGCCCGAAAAGTTGTTGCAGACCCGCCTCGGGTCGGGACGTGACCCAGAGCGCCAGCCAGTCGGGAAATTTATCCACGTGCCGGTGGATGAGATCCGCAAGCGGGTTGATGACGCGCCCGTCGCAGACTCGCGCCGCCTCGTCCAACCCATCGATCACCAAAACCGTTCTGTGCGATTCCGCAATTTTCTCGGCCCGGTTCAGCGGTTCGGTAATTAACCAGGTGAACAAATCGTCCGCATTTTTGCTCCGGACGGATTCCGAATCAATCATCTGTCCCCGCAGAAGTTTGATCCGGTAATCGGGAAGACGCGTAGCGAGCTGATAGGCCAGCGTCCTCACACACTCGCTGGCGGATTCCTCCGCGGATTTCTGCTCGTGGTATTCGCATTTAAAAAAGCCGGCCACCTCCGAGGTCCCGGAGTGCACGAGGGCCGCGGCAAAGGAGCTTTTGCCGATGCCCGGTCCGCCCTTTAGCCAGAAAAGGCGCTGGTCCGAAGCCAGCCACTGCGCATAGGCGTCAAACAGCCATTTGCGTCCGAAAAATCCCTCCACGTTTTTAATGATATCGGAGGTGAAACTGCGGGGGGAAAGAATCCGCTGCAGTTCGGCCAGTTCCCCCGAGCGGCGTGCAACGCTCAGGTCGGCAAGGTTTTGGCGGATGTCGGCCATCAAACCGCCAAACCATTCCGGCCAGCCCTCTCCTTTGGGGCCCGTTTTGGTGCCCTCCCGGATTTCCCTCCAGTCCTGAAATTTGTGCCACTGGATGCTGCTGAGGGTCAGGGGAGGGGAGATGTTCTTTTCATTCTCCGTGAGGATGGTCTGGATGATCCGGTTGTTTTTTATGGCAATCGCCACCTCGTTTAAACAGACGTTCGGTCCCTGCCTCACCGACCTTCTCGAAAGAAAGGCAAAGAAATGTTTGTGGTTGATGATCGCCCCCGTGATTTCCTCCCGCCAATTTTTGCCTCCCCGGATTCCCTCGTAATCCATCCAAACCCGGTGCCCGTCCTTTTCGAGTTCCGCCTTGATCAAAAAAACCAGCTCCTCGGAAACATCGTACTCCTGCTCGGTTTCGTTTCGGTGGGCATAACTCAGAAAAACGGTTTGGGGTTCGATTCCGGGGGATGCGGTTTCAAAGTCGTTTTCGCAATCCGCACAATAAAACTTCCCCCGCTTTTTGCTAAAAAGCGCCATCTCTCCGCATACCGGGCAGGGTGCTAGGTTCATCGAATAATTTTTGGTTCACAGGACTGCCGTCTCCGCAAAATACGCCATGCGGGGATGGAACTACGGCTCTGCATTTTCCAAGCCGCATCGGGTGGTTCCCGGAACACGGTGCCCCGTGCCGTTCCCCGGGAATCTCCGTCCATCGAACGCGTTCCCGGGGCGCACTGTCAACACGGCGTGCACCCGGGAAAGTGGCGAGCCGGCGGCGTGGACTGCGCCGAATTGCAGCACGAAATGCGCGGTTCACCGGCGGATTTGCACCGCTCCCGGGACGCGGTTTCCGCGACCGGGCGGCAGGAACATGCAAAAGCGCGCGCCGGGAATTACAGCGGAGCCGGGGCAAAAGTTTCAAAACGAGCGGCACAAAGGCACGCGGCGGACGGCGCCGGATCCGGGGGCGGGCGGTGGAAAGGTGTTTTGCCCTTTTGCCCCTTGCCGGTTGCCGTTCATGATGTGCCGAGATTTGGTGTTATTTTCGCCCCTGCTATGTATCGAGAGCAAATCCTGGCCGCTTTATCCGCCCCGCATCGTCCGACCCTGTCGGTGGAGTTTTTTCCGCCCAAGGACGCCCAGGCCGGCGGCGCGATGTTGCGCACCGCGGCGATTTTACAACCGCTGGGGATTGATTTTGCCTCGATCACCTACGGGGCGGGGGGGACTTCCCGGGACACCACGCTGAGCTATGGCGCGGAATTGGTGCGCATGGGTTTTCCCTTGATCGGGCATTTGACCTGCGTGGGACACTCCAGCGCCGAGCTGGAGCGTCTGGTCGATGCCTACGATGCGGCCCGGTTTTCCGGAATTCTGGCACTGCGCGGTGATCCGCCCAAGGGGCAGACGGCGTTCACGCCCCACCCGGAGGGCTTTTCCCATGCCGAAGAACTGGTCCGCCTGATTGGCTCTCGCGGCGCCGGCCGTTTTGCGGTGGGGGTCGCCGGGTTCCCCGAACGGCATCCGGAATCGGTGGACGCCGCCACGGACGTCCGGTTTCTGGCCCAAAAGGTCCGGGCGGGCGCGGACTTTGTCACCACCCAGCTTTTTTTGGACAACGCGGACTATTTTCATTTTGTGGAAAGCGCCCGGGCGGCGGGCGTGTCCGTTCCGATCATACCCGGAATCATGCCGGTGCTTTCCCTCAAACAGGCCCGCAACTTTTGCGGATTCTGCAAGGCGCGCATTCCGGAAGCGCTCGAGCGGGAGTTGGAGCAGGCTGGAGCGGACGACGAGGCGCAGCGGCGCGTCGGCGTGTCGTGGGCGGTGCGCCAAATCCGCGAGCTCTTCGAGCGGGGTGCGCCCGGGTGTCACCTCTACATCCTCAACCGCGCGGAGTCGGCCGTGGAGGTGCTCGGGGCCCTGCGCGCGCAGGACGGCGGATCCCGCGCCCGTTGACGGGTGGGAAGCGCGCAAAGTTCCCGCGGGCGTGGCGCGTTCCGCGGCGCTCCGGGTGGGCGCCCCGCGGGCGGGGTAACGGGTTGGCGCGGTCCGGGTGTTGACCGCGCTGCATTCAGCCGGCAGCGGCGCTCTGGCGGCTCCATGGCGTGTTTCTGGATGAAATAGCGTGCCCGAAAACTACACGGCGCGCGGAGCGGCGGAAGGGGATGAACGGTGCCGTCGTGGTGGTTTCGGCAAACCGCGGGTTTGGTGCATAAGAATGGGGCCGGTGAATGGGGCTAATGAAAATCATGGGACGGGGCCGCCGGTAATGTGGAACGGATGGCTTCAATGCGCCGGGCTTTGAGATGGGTGACCCCCTCGCGCTGTTGGACCACGCCCTCGACCCGAAGGAAACTTTCCTCGGCGAGAAGCAGGCGCGTGCGTT
>JBILWF010000226.1:0-5165 GCA_044370075.1 Chthoniobacteraceae bacterium
ACCCCCGGATCCGGCGTCACGCTAAACTTCATCAGCCGCGGATCCCGCGGGGGAGTTTCCCCTTCCAAAATCACGGGAAGGTTCAGCGCCGCCGCCGTTTCCTCAATCGCCGCAATCAGATCCAGATAATCCTCCGCGCGGATCAGCGGCGGAATAAACACGTGAAGCCGGCCCCGGCGCGGCTCCACGCACAACGCGGTGCGGATGACCCACGGAGCGCTCCTGCCCCGCGCGAGATTCTTCGCCGGCGTCGAAACCGATTTCTGCGGTACGGCGCGCGCGCGACGCCCGCTGCCGGCCGGGGCTGCCGCCTTCGCCTGCACGGCCGAAGGGCCGCCCGGTTCGCGGCGTCGCGGGAGGTCCGGGAAAGGCTGCGTTGGATCCGAAGGAACAATTGTGGGAAAATCCGGGTCGTCCACCCACGGCAGCGAATCCAGCGGCAGCCGGAGACCCATTGGCGAATCGCCCGGAACCAACCACACAGTGCCCTCTTCGCGCAGATGCCACGTGCCGCTCTCCCAGTGCCCGAGCCGGCACCGCAGCGGCAGCACGTAACCAACCACCGAACCCAAGCCCTGCTGAAACACCCGCGCCATGCGCTCCCGCTCCTCCGCGTTCCGCAACCGGGGATCCTCCGCAGACACATTGGACGGCAGGCGTTTCTCCCGCCACAGGTAGTGAAAAACATCCTCGTGGGCGGAATGCACGTGGGCACTCTCCACTCCGAGCCGCGCGCACAACCCGGCCATAAACGCCCCGGCTTCCTTCACTCCGTGCCCGTAATCGTGCGATTCATCGGCAATCCAGCGCATGTCCCCCCACACCGGCATCCCGTCCCTGCGCCAAAAGGCGTTCAAACTCCACCGCGGCAGCGGCTCGCCCGGATACCACTTGCCCTGCCCGTAGTGCAAAAACGCTCCCGGGGCAAAACGCTCGCGCAGCCTCTTCAAAAGACGCCCCGCGACCTCCCGTTTCGCGAGCGAGTTCGCCGTAAAATTCCACTCCGCTCCATCCGGATCCCCCAGCGACACAAATGTGGGTTCGCCGCCCATCGTCAGCCGGACATCGTCCGCCACGAGGGTGCGGTCCACCCGCCTGCCAAGTTCCATAATCCTGCCCCACTGTTCCTCGGAGTAGGGACGGCTTACCCGGGGTGTTTCAAACACGCGGTGCACCTCCATCGCGTGCTGCATCCGGGATTCACACGCATCCACGGCGCCCTCGACCGGTGCCGCCGTGGCGGGCTCCGGCGTGCAGGAAAGGGGGATGTGCCCTTCGCCCGCGAGCAGCCCGGAGGTCGGATCCAGCCCAATCCATCCCGCCCCGGGCAAATACACCTCGCACCACGCATGCAGATCGGTGAAATCCGCCGCGGGCCCCGGAGGCCCGTCCATGGACTGCTCATCCGCCTTCAGCTGAATGAGGTAACCGCTCACAAAACGCGACGCGAATCCAAGCTGCCGCAGCACCTCGCACATGAGCCAAGCCGAGTCGCGACACGAGCCACATCCCTTTTCCAGCGTCTCCTCCGGCGTCTGCACACCGGGTTCCAGACGGATCAAATACTTCACGCGCTCCAAAATCCGCTGGTTGAGCCCGACCAGAAAATCCACCGTCGCCATGCCCTCCCGGTTTTTGGGCCCTGCAGCGGCCAACTGCTTTTCAAAGGGCTTCAAAAAGGCCCGCAGGCGTACGCCCGCCTTCGCCCGTCGGCGGAACGACTCCAGATCGTGTGCCAGCGCCCCCGCATACGCAAAGGGCACCCGTTGCGCAGACTCCTCCAAAAAGAAATCAAACGGATTGTACACCGCCATCTCCGCGACCAAGTCGACGGTCACCGCCATTTCCCGCATCGGATCGGGAAAGACGAGGCGCGCGTTCCAGTTTGAAAAGGGGTCCTGCTGCCAGTTTATGAAAAACTCGCCGCCCGAAACCTTCATCGAGTAGCTCAGGATGCGCGTGCGGCAGTGGGGCGCGGGCCGGAGTCGGACCACATGCGGAGCATGACGCACGAAACGGTCGTACTGGTACACGGTGCGGTGGTTGAGCGCGACATGAATAGCCATCGGGCAAGCCTCCTGGGTGGTAAAAGAAAACGAAAAATGCGAGCAGGGACGGGATTTACCTGCGCGACCCGGGGAGAGATTCAGTCGCTTACGCCTTTGGTCGCCTTTTGGCGAGGAGAATGACGTTTAAGGCCCCGATCAAACGCGTGGGCGCATCATCAACCGGGCCCCACGGAACGCGTTTTGGAAGATGCCCGGCCTGCCTCGGCGCGTCTTTGCCAGACCGCGTTGCCGCTTGCCACACAGCCCCGTACACACCCACGCTGCCCGGCATGTCCGCTTCCAAATGCCTCCTCCTGACACTGGCTCTCGCGACTTTCACACTCCCGGCACCGGCTGAGGTTTTCAACGCGCAGGGGGAGCTGGCGGGCGAACCGGGCGAAACCAGCATCCTTGTCCAATCCCGGCTGACCCGGATCCCGGGACCCGAAACCGACGAAAACGGCGACATCCCCGGGGCCCCGGGCGTTGCGCGTTTTGAATTTGGGACCTCGCAGAATTTTGAGCACACGTTATTCACACCGTGGATGCGGGCGGAGGCGGAGCGCGATTACATCGTGCGGTTCCGCCTCCAGGGGTTGCAGCCCGGCACCGTCTACTTCTACCGGCTCGTGTATGGCGAGACGGAGCAGGAGTTGAAAACCGGTCCGGCGCGGCAGTTTCGCACCCTGCCGGAACGGGACTCCGAGGCACCTCTTTCCTTCGCCATGGGAAGTTGTCAAAACTACGCGTTTTTTATGCACGGGGCCGCCGGTGACGGGAAGGGCGCCGCCTCCGAGGAGGATCGCCGGGAGGGGTATCCCGCTTATGCGGCGATGCGGGCGTTGAAACCGGATTTCTTCGTCGGGACCGGCGACATCGTCTATTACGATCATCCTGCGAAAACAGCGGCCCGGACGCTTCCCGAGCTACGCCGAAAATGGCACGAGCAATTCCGGTTGCCGCGGCTGGTGCACTTTTTTTCAACCACCGCCGCCTTTTGGTCGAAGGACGACCATGATTTTCGCTTCAATGACGCGGACCGCGCGGGGGAGACACAGCCTTCGCCGGGCACGGGTATCGCGGTTTTTCGAGAGCAAATGCCGGTTCTCGCCCAAGCGGACAAAGTCTCGCCGACCTACCGCACGCGCCGGGTGCACCGGCATATGCAGCTTTGGTTTTTGGAGGGCCGCGATTACCGCTCGTCCAACAAAATGCCGGATGGACCCGAGAAGACGATCTGGGGACGCGAACAACGGGACTGGCTGGAGCGCACGCTGCGCGAGAGTGATGCCACCTGGAAGGTGATTATTTCACCCACACCGATGGTCGGTCCCGACTCCAACCGCAAAAACGACAATCACGCGAATTGGGGTGGGTTTCGGCACGAGGCCGACAGTTTCTTCTCGGGATTGAAGCGGGACGGCCTCGAGCGGGTGTTGATTTTTTGCGGCGACCGGCACTGGCAGTATTACAGCATCCATCCGCAGGGGTTTGAGGAGTTCTCCTGTGGGGCGCTCAACGATGAAAACGCGATATCCGGAGTCGCTCCCGGTTCACCCAAGAGCACCGATCCGGAGGGGCTCATCCGGCAGCCCTTCCTTTATCCCAAACCGACCGGGGGATTTTTGCACGTCAGCGTGAACGGGGGGAGCGAGGCAAAGTTGAATATTACCTTCCGCGATGACCAGGGCCGGGCCGGCTACACGGTGGAAAAAACGTTTAAGCCGCAGTGATTTTCGAGGAGGGATGCTCTCCTCCACTGCGCTGGCGGCTCGGCATCCCGTGTCGGACGGTTTGGGATACGGTGCGGTGGCTACCGCGGATGCGCTCTCCCCGTTGACAGGGCGCCCCGGGGCGCGGAGCTTCTCGCCGGGGCCTCAAACGCATGAAAAATCATCTTACCGTCAGTTTCTACGATGCAAAATCGTATGATCAGAAAGCTTTTAGCAACGCTTCCCGGAGTGAGGAATCCATTGCGTGGCGCTTTCACGACTTCCGTTTGAATGCGGAAACAGCCGCCTCTGCGCATGGCGCGCAGGTGGCATGCGTGTTTGTGAATGACCGCGTGGATGCGGAGTGTCTCGCGGTGCTCTCGCAGCTCGGCGTACGCCTCGTTGCGCTGCGGTGTGCGGGATTTAACAATGTGGATCTCACGGCGGCAAAAGCGCTCGGCATCCCGGTGGTTCGCGTTCCCGCGTATTCACCACACGCCGTGGCAGAGCACACCGTGGCGCTTTTGCTCACGCTCAACCGGCAGATTCACCGGGCCTTCAATCGCGTGCGGGACCTGAATTTTTCTCTTCACGGACTGGTTGGGTTTGATGTGTTTGGAAAAACGGTCGGTATCATCGGTACGGGACAAATAGGCCGGGTGACCGCGGAGTTGTTTCGCGGCTTTGGTGTGCGCCTGCTCGGCCATGATCCGGCTCCCCACGCGGACTGGGCTGACACGTGCGGCCTCCGGTACGTGTCGCTCGACGAGCTGCTTCTTCAGAGCGACATCGTGACCCTGCATTTGCCGCTGACGCCGCAGTCCCGTTACCTCATCAACGCGCAAACCGTGGCCCGTATGAAGCGCGGGGCCTTCCTTGTAAACACGAGCCGGGGCAAGCTCATCGACACCACGGCGCTCATCGACGCGTTGAAGACCGGACAACTGGGCGGCGTGGCTCTCGATGTCTATGAGGAGGAGGAGGGCTTGTTTTTTGAAGATCACTCGGGCCGCCCCCTTCAAGATGACGAACTCTCGCGCCTTCTGACCTTTCCAAACGTGCTAATTACTGCGCATCAGGCGTTCTTGACTCACGAGGCCCTTTCGCAAATCGCGCAGACGACCCTCGAAAACATCAGGAACCTTCAAAACGGCCAGCCATGGAAGGCGGGTACCGCGCTTTGAGTTCTCCATTCCCCGTGGGGCTGATCACCTTCCGTTCTCCCGAAAAGCGACCGTACTGTACCGGCTGCGGCCTCGCTTTTTGATAAACAACCGGCATGGCCTCCGGGGACCCCCGGAATTTTCTAACCCGTTGTTTGTTTTGCGGACAGCCGCTGCTCTCTCTCGAGCTGTTCCCGGTACCTCTCAAAGTCTGCCAGTTGGTTGAATTCCGGCAGCGCGGG
>JBILWF010000227.1:0-5128 GCA_044370075.1 Chthoniobacteraceae bacterium
ATTTCGGGAAAACTCCAGCGGATGGTTTTTGCTCGCGTGACAGCAACCCAGTCGGATTCCGCGGTGGTTAATCCCGCCTCATGGGCAACATCGTACAAGGTAGGAGCAAACACCATTCGCTCCTTCTCCGCCCATTGTTCCAGTTTCGGGGGAAAGTCACCGGATCGCACCAACAAGCCATTAAAAAGCACGCCGTGTTTGCGCGGGCTGACTCCGGTGACCAGCGTCGTGTGGTTAATCCACGTGATGGATGGATTCGAAACCGTCATCGCGCGTGCGGAAGCTCCCTCCGCGGCGAGCCTTCGCAAACGGGGCACTGCAAGCGCGGGATCGTTCCAGAGCGCCGCCGGAAAACCGTCAATGCTCACCATAACAACATGGCGGTCTGTTTGCGGCGTACCGGCATCCGCCTTAAGCGTCGAAAGGAGGCCAAACAAAATCCGGAGGGCGGGGTGTTTCATACTTTGGGGCGGTGGGCCGCCGATGGGCGCGTTGTTCCGAAGGTGTTCGGCAGAGATGGCATCCTGACAAAATCCAAGTCCCAGTCGACAGGGAAGATGTCGGGGCCCGGAGTCCTGCGGGGAGCGGCTGCATCCGGCGCGCGCGAATGCGTCCGGCATGCGGTTTGTCCGGCCGCTCCGGGAAGGGGTTTTTACATCCGCGGGGGCCCTGGAGGAGAAGGCTGTGCGTGATCCATTCCCGGACGGGGCTCTTTCAATCCGGAAATCCCTCCGCTGAAAACGAACGGTGTCTGGGACTGCTTTACGCCAATGCGATAGGCCTATGCATGGGGGGATTAGCGTGCTTAAAAACCCCCTTCCTAATCAGAGTGTCCCATGATTCTTCCGTTTCTGTCAGGTTCCCTCCATCGGGGCGTGGCAAATACCGTTGCTTCCGCGTGGATCGGGTTGTGCACCGCGCTTTTTTTGGCGCAGCATCTTGCAGCTGTCGATTTTCCCATGGCAGAAAACTACGCTCCGCATGAGACGGAGAGGTTTGTACTCGATGCCGAGGAGTTTTTGCGAACCAACCCCGAGTCACCCCATGCTGCGCGCGTGGCTTTCGACCTTTTTGCGATTTCCAAACTGCGGGACGGGGACGACTCCCGCACGTTGCAGATGACTCACAAGCTCCTGCTGGACTTTGCCGATACGCTTCACGGTCGGTATTACCTGTCCACCCTTGCGGACGCGAAAAGCGCCGGTTCAGCCCTGCGCGATGTAATTCGATGGCATGTGCAGGCTCCAGCCCCGGATTTTGCCCCGCGGTACGCACGGATTTTTGACCGTTTGGCCCGGCGGTGGGGAGCGGATCTTTTTAAAGACGGGAATCTCGCCATGCAGTCGTTGCTCATTCTTGAAGACCCGGAATTCGCGGAGGTTTATTCCCAAACGCTTGAAGTCTTCAAAACCCAAATCGCCTCGCGCGAATTGGAGCCAAAACTCGTCGAGGCGGTGACGCAAAGCGGCGTGCCCCTAACAGCCCGGATCAAGACGCTGCACACGCTCGCCATGGATGAAAAATCCAAGGCTGATACCATCCTCCGCGATCTGCTGCTGCTGCGACTTCCGCCTAAGCTGGAGCGCGTGGATGGCATCCCGTTTTTGCGCGCCGAAGTTTTGCTCCAAAGATGTGAGGCGGCTGCCGCCTACTCCGCGTACCGGGGCGCACCACAAAATGAGTTTTCTGACAGGGATTTGTGGCTCAAGGGATGGTGTGCGGCGCGTGTAGGAGACAAAAGGGAAGCCGACAGGATGCTTCAAACTCTGCGGACCCGCTTTCCCAAAAGCCCGTACACACCGGTCGCTGCGGAGGTTTTGGAAAATGCATTTCCGGAAAATCCTGTTATCGCCGAATACACTCGGGCGTTGGATCAGATCGTCGAGTTGTGCGCGCATCAAACCGACTCCTTTAACCTCAAAATCGAGCACAAAAACACCGACCCGCACAAAGCACGCACCGCCTTTGTGAACTATTCCGGCCCGCGACAGCAGTTCTCCGTTATGCTGTGTAATTCCAACCGGGAGGTCCTTGCCGCGTTTGAATCGAATGCCAAGCGGGCCCGCGCGTGGGGGCCGGGAAGAAACTCAATTCATGTGGATCCCAAGGGTGGCGTGGTTCACGTGCCGGAAGTCACGCTCACTTTGGAACCCGGCAACAACAGCTTTCAATTTCGGACCCACATGGCCCCGTTTGGTAAGCCGATTCCCTGCCCGCTATTGCACATGAGCGCCTTCGCGGATTCCGGGAGTAGGGCTGCGACGGTTGCCTATTTTCAGGCTTATGGAATGTGCTTTGGTCCGATTCGCGAAACCGACTCTGGCAAAACTCTGCAGTGCATGCTGCCTTCTTTGGCCGGCCCGGATGTGGCCTCGTGGCGGGTGCGCGTTTCCAAGGATGGGCGTCTGGTGGGAATCGAGGGCGGGGAGCATATCTGGGAGATTCGCTCCGGAATTTCCGTAGACGAACCCTTCGACGCTCCAGGATGGCCTGATCTGCCCGAGACCATTGAGGAAGATAATTTTGCCGTGACGCTCGATGTTCTCCTGAGGATCGTCCGCGACATGCTCTGATTGGGCGGGTCCGCAATTCTCGCGCAAAGAAAGTGCGAGTTAACACGGGGATTTGACGCTGGGGGGGAGCGAATTACGGAGAAGAATCGTGGGGGGCGACGGCCCCCCCCGGACGCCGGTTCAACGTGCCGACTAACTTTCTGGTTCCCGATAGAGGCACGCATTTTCGGGGCGCGTCCGCGTAATTTGAGATGGTTATTCCGGGGGATTTTCATCGGGCTAAAAACCCCGGGAGCCGATCCGTGTCGTTGAGAAAAGGGGCTGCTGAGAAGCGCTTCTTTGATGGCGCCATTTCGGTTCGCAGCGGCGCCTGCGGGGAAGTCATCGCGAAACTCTCTTCAAAGAAGGACGTGTGCTCTCTTTGAGGGATTCAGCGGCGGCGACGGGGCACGTGCGGTAGCAGTTGGTCAAACAGAATCTCCTGTGCGTTTATTACAGAATCGTGGCCGGGGGAACCCAGCAGGTTGTTCGTTTCAAGCGGGTCTGTTTCGTAGTCGTAAAGCTCGCGGGCCTGCACTTCGTCCCCGAAGACGGGTTGGGCCCCGCTCAAATCAGCGGACCGCCATTCAGTGTAGCGGTAGCGGCGCGTGCGCAGGGACCACCCCATCGTTGCGGTCCCTCCTGCGCGACGGAGCATCTGCGTGAGAGCCGCCTTGTGAAGCGAAACGTCTCCTCCACGCATCAGGGGAACCAGACTCTTTCCCTCCACATGTTGTGGTGGTTGCAGTCCGCAGAGTTCGCAGAGCGTTGGATAAACGTCGAGAAACTCGGTCAGCGCCGCAGTACGGATGCCGCCCTCGAAGCCGGGGGCGGAAATGATGAGTGGTGCCCGGGCGGCATCCTCGTAGTTTGTCAGCTTGCCCCAGTGCCCGTGTTCGCCAAGGTGCCAGCCGTGGTCTCCCCACAAACAGATAATGGTATTCCCGGCAACATTCGTTTCCTCGAGAGTCCGCATGAGCAGACCCACTTGCGCGTCGATGTAGGAGATACACGCGGCGTAGCCATGAATGAGTTCACGCTGTTGCGATTCAGAAATCGGGCCCGCTTTTGAAAAGTCGGAATAAGCGCGCAGTTCTCCCGAATTCCCGTAAAAGGCGCTGTTGTGCGGACTGTGTTTCGGAAGGTCCTGAAAAGGCGCAACCGGGAGCGAGGCGCGATCGTAAAAGTCCCAGTATTTCTTTGGTGCAATGAAGGGCAGGTGCGGCTTCACAAAACCCACAGCAAGGAAGAAGGGTTGTCGGCGACCCGCAAACTCCCGGATCCGCTTCGCCGCTGTCTTCGCGACGCCGCCATCGTGGTAAGCGTCATCTGGAATGTCGCATGCCTCCGTCGCCGGGCCCGCGGCCGGAGTTCCCAGTTTTAGGGCCGTTGCAATCCGGGTTTTCGTCCCGGGATCTTGATAGCCGCCCGGAGCCGGCTTTTCACCCTGCGCCATTTCCCACGGCCCGTAAGGCACCGTCCAGGAAGCGGTATCGTGTCCTTGATCGACCGTCCTGCCGTCGAAAACCTTGTGCAAGGGGTGAGTGACATACCCGTGTTTTTTGAAATGCTGCGGGAGCGTCACCACATCCGGCAGGCGCGCGCGAAGAATGTCCTGTGCATGATCCGGATTCAGATACACGCCGGTGGTGTCAGGCCGAAACCCGGTGAGCAGACTGAAGCGAGTCGGCGCGCAGAACGCCACCTGGCAGTAGTTGGCTTTAAAGAGCGTTCCTTTGGCGGCAAGGCGGTCGATGTTCGGGGATTGAATCCACGATGCACCGTAGCAGCCAAGCAAGGGCTTGAGGTCGTCCACAGCGATAAAGAGGACGTTGGGTCGGCCCCGCGGCGGTTCCTCTGCGCGCACCGGCGCGAGTAAGGCCAGCAACCAAGTCAGCAGCATCAGGCCGGGCCGGCTCATTTGTTGAAACAACGCGGGCCCGCTCTTTGGAATGGCCGCCCCCGGAGCGGTTCTGCCGCTTGGTTCCGCAACGCATGCCCGGGTGTGGGTCGGGCGGGGGAGTGCACGTGTGCGCGGCTTCATAGGGAACCGGGAGCGCACCTTTGCGAAAAATGTATACTGTTTCAAGAGGTTTCGCGGCAAAGGGTCGCGAGGCACAAAAATTTCCGCCCCTGTATTCTTGGTACGGTTCGTTTGAACCGGGACTCGCAACGCACTCGGTGTGGAAGACTGCCGTCTCAAACGATGCCGAAACCTTCGACTGAGTGTCTTCCCACCCCACACTCTGCTGCCCCCTCCATCCTCTCTTCCGGGGGGACAAAAAGCTCAGGGTGCGTCCGCGTATTCTGAGGAATTTCTCCCGTGATATTTTCGCCGGGCTCAAAGTCCGAGGCCTCAGTTTTCCCGACGAGCGTGGCCAATAAGCAAGGCCCGTGCAGCGCATAATTCTCAAGCGGGTGCGCACCACGGAAGCCAATGCAGAGGCAACTTCGCGCCTCCCATATTGGCCTTTCCGTCGCGATGAACTTTTCTCATCAAGCCACAATTTCTTTGAGAACTCCCGTGCTGTCACCGTGGCGTTCGACTGCGACGCCGGAACCTCGGAGCAGGGTGA
>JBILWF010000228.1:0-5126 GCA_044370075.1 Chthoniobacteraceae bacterium
GTTTTTTCCTCCCCGGCTGTGCGGCATCTCGTTGGGTGGTCTTTGAGCACCCCTCCGCGAGTTTTATCGAGTTTCTGTGCTGCGCCCAAAACAGAAACAGCCGGCCATCCCTGTACTTCGCACTGAACGTGTACTTGTCCAATCTCCGCGCATCCGCGCCCACACGGTTTTCCGTCCGGCCATCGCTTTTTGTAACGCATCTGGCGGGTTGACAGAAGTGGAATGGAGAATTGGCAGGCTGCAAGCGTGCGCGCCAGTCCTCGAGGAGCAGGGGACAGAACATGGAGCAGAAGTCCGTACCGGCGGTATTTACTTTCCCCGGCCCAAAAGTACGGGATGCCTTACAGCGGGGCACCAAGGATTTTCCCGCGCTTAGCGCACGGGCAGAATGATCCGCGAGAGGGCCCCCGGGCGATGATGCACCTGTTCGGTCGCGATTGCGGTCTGGCTGCCGGTGATGCCTTCCGCCGTGTTGGGGTTGCGGTCGTACAGCGGAAAATCAGCGCCGCTGATGTCCACGCGGAGCCGGTGGCCAGGGGCGATGGTTGCCGCTACGGGGCCCAGGTCGATGGTGATTTCGTAGACTTTTCCGGGCTCCATCAACTCTGGCTTTAGCAGAGAATTGCGGTAGCGCCCCCGGAGAATGCCGCGGGCCAGGTTCTGCGCAAATCCGTCGGGGTGCACGTCAATGAGTTTAACCGCCCAATCCGCGTCCGGTGTGTCGGCCGAGACATGAATTTTAGCCTCCGCATTCCCCGCGAACACCAGCGGGTCGCGCAGCTGTTCGCTGGTGTACACCAGCACGTCGGGGCGATCCTCCGTGGCGCTTTGATCGACCGGTCCCCAGACCGCAGCCTTCAAGGGACGCTTTTCGTTTACAGGACACGACGGGGTCGGGTTTGCGGGGTCTGCTTGAAAGGAGTCCGCCGGTTGAGGGTCGCGGGGAATCTCACGCGTGAGCCGTCCATCGCCGCTGCGGGTGTTCGCCCTGCCATCGGACTGAAGATAGAAGGACGCGGGCTTGAACCCCTCGGGCGGCCAGGACTGCGCATCATGCCACACATTGTCGCCCATTGAAAAATAGCGCACGGGCGAAAACGGTTTGGATTGTGCCGCGGGGTCTTGTTTGAGGTGCCGTTCAAACCAGTCCAGTTGGAGGGCGTGCGTGTCCACGGCTGCCTCCGGTCCAAAATCAATTTCGGCTACCTTCGTTTTACCCACGCTCCCGTGGTCCCACGGCCCGAGGATAAGACGCTGCTGCTGGCGAGTCCGTGGGTCGGAGGCCTGCTTTTGCATCACCCCGAAATTGTCCACGGATTCGCGCGAGAAGAAGTCATAGTACCCGACGAGGTGCAGCGCCGGAATCTGGAGCTGAGGAAGGCGCGGCGTGAGGTCGAGGCGCGTCCAAAATCCGTTGGGTTCGGGATGCGTGAGGAAGGCATCGAGCCACGGCATGGACCATCCGATGGCGGTGTCCACCTCGCTAAGTGGCAGGCGCAGCAGTGCGCCGTTCATGTCCGCAGGTTTTACCCCGTCGGGCCGGGGCCTGTTGCCCGCGATCCATCCCGAAATGAGAGCAAGACGCACGCAGCCGCCGAGGTAGAGGTTGCGGTAAAAACTGCTCCAGGTGGCCTGTGGCGCGATTGCCGCAAGTCCGGGCGGATTTTCCGCAGCAGCCTGCCACTGGACGGCTCCCACGTACGAACCGCCCATCATTCCCACGCGCCCGCTGCACCACGGCTGGCGGGTGATCCATTCGATTGTGTCGTACCCATCCTGTCCCTCGTTGTTGTATGGCGCCATCACGCCTTCAGACGCCCGTGTGCCGCGGCAGTCCTGAATCACCGCCACGTATCCAGCCTGCGCCCAGCGTGTCGCACTGGCCTTTGCCTTCGTGCGGTCGTAGGGCGTGCGCATGAGGATCACCGGAGCCTTTGTCACGGCCGGATCCCGATAGAGGTCGGTCGCAAGTTTGATACCGTCCCGCATAGGAAGGGAAACCGTTTCGGTCCCAACTTCGGCGCGCAGAGCGGTGGCGGTGAGGAGCAAAAAAAGCAGGGGGCGTTTCATGGATGAGAGAAATGAAGACGGAATGAGTGCGGAGCTTGGTTCACGGTAAAGAGGCCGCCCGGCTGAGGTTGTGCGCGGCGCGTTGCGTGGAGTTCTTCGCTGCGTGTCAGGCGAGGATTTCCTGAACCACATCGCCGTACACATCCGTGAGCCGGTAATCGCGGCCGAGGTGACGCCGCGTGAGCCGGGTGTGGTCGAGGCCCAGAAGATGCAGCATGGTGGCGTGCAAATCGTGGATGTGCACCCGGCCCGATACCGCGCGGTAGCCCATGTCGTCGGTCTGTCCAAAGGTGAGTCCCGGCCGGATGCCGCCGCCCGCCATCCACGCGCAGAAGCTCTCCGGTTGGTGTTCGCGCCCGTGGCTCTCGAGGGGCGATTTGCCGCTCAGATCCTGGCTCCACGGGGTGCGTCCAAACTCGCCGCTCCACAGCACAAGGGTGTCTTCTAAAAGTCCGCGTGCCTTCAAATCCTTGAGAAGCGCGGCCACCGGCTGGTCTGTCTGGGCGCAGAGTTTCGGCAGGTTGCCGCGGATGTTTCCGTGGTGGTCCCATCCGGGCATGCTGACCTGTACAAAGCGCACGCCCGACTCGCTCAGTTTGCGTGCGAGCAGGCAGGCGCGGCCGAACAAGTTGGTTTCCTTGCCGTCGACGCCGTACAGCTCCAAAGTGGCCTTGCTCTCGCGGGAAATGTCCACGAGTGCAGGCGTGGTCATCTGCATGCGGGCCGCAAGCTCCATGTTTTGAATCATGCCCTCCATGTTCGCGTCGCCCCGCAGATCCGCGATTAAACGGCGGTTAAGGCGGCTCGTGAAATCAATGCGCTCCCGCTGGACTGCCTCGTCGCCCGAGACGTTGCGCAGGTTCTCAACGGGCAGCGACTTGCTGTCCAGGGGAACGGTGATGCGGGTGCCCTGGTGAATGGCCGGAAGAAACGCCGATCCATATTCGCGGATGCCGCCGCCTTGAATGCTTACGAAGCTGGGGAGATTCGCGTTTTCTGTTCCAAGCCCGTAGCTGATCCACGCACCCATCGAAGGACGTACCTCCGCAAAGGAACCAGTGTGAAACTGAAACGTCGCCCCGGCGTGTTGGGGGTTGTCCGCGCTCATGCCGCGCAGCAGGCAGATGTCATCGGCCACGGAGGCCAAATGAGGCATCAGATCTGAAATCATCATCCCGCTCTGACCCCGCGGACGGACCGGGGCCATGGCCTTGAGCGCAAGAAATTGCTCCGTACCCACCTGGGTGACTTCCTTGCGCAACGGGGAATCGATCTTTTGCCCGTGCATCTGCTCGATGTAGTCCTTCGGGTCAAAAAGATCCATCTGCGAGGGGCCGCCACCCATGAACAAAAAGATGACGCGCCTGGCCTTGGGAGCCCGGTGTGTTTCGCGCACGGCGAGGGGATTCGCCTCGGATGCTGCGCGTGCGAGGTCATGCAACGCGACGGACGCGAATCCGCAGGCGGTCCGCTCGAGCAGTTGGCGCCGGGTCAGCTGTGGAGTGAAGAGAGGGGGCATATGCGGGGTGGGCTGGCGGTTTTAGAGGCGGAAGACGAACTCGTTGGAGGCAAAAAGGCTGTGACACAGCTCCGTCCAGAGTGCTGCTGCGTTGGGTTTGGCGGATCCCCGTGTTTCAACGGTGCGCAGAAAGGTCATTGCCTCGGTGCGTTCGGCCTCAGTGATGGGGCGGTTGAGCACGTGCACCCAGAGCGCTTCGAGGCGCCCGGCCTCGTCCGGATGGGAGTTTGCAAGTTTGGCGGCAAGAGCCTGCGCGCGTTTGCGGATCAGGTCGTTTCCGAGCAGAAAAAGCGATTGTGTGGGAACCACCGTTTGGTTGCGCTGGCCGGCGGTTCCCGCGGGATCTACGAAGTCAAATGCGGCCCGCAGCCGGTCCGAAGGCGTGAAACCGCTCCGGAAAACAGGCAGGTACACGGTGCGCTCGACTTCCTGTTTGTCTCGCGGTTTGGTGTGTTTGTAGTTCGGCGGATTGACCCCCTTGAGCGCGAGTGCGCCGCAGTTTTCAGGGTTCTCAAGCACGAGCGCCGGTCCTCCGCTCTCCCGTGTGAGCTCTCCGCTGACAGCCAGCAGGGAGTCGCGCAGAGCCTCCGCATCAAGCCGCTGGCGGTTCATACGCCAGTAGAGCTTGTTCTCGGGATCGCGCAGCAACGCCTCCGGATCGTTCGCGCTCGAGAGCCGGTAGGTGCGGCTGAGTACCAGTGCGCGCAGAAGTTTCTTTTGCGACCAACCTTCCTGCATGAAGCGTGTCGCCAGATGATCGAGCAGTTGCGGATGTGTGGGCGCGTCGCCCCGCGCGCCAAAGTAATCTACGCTCGGGACAATGCCGGTTGCGAAAAGCTTTTGCCAGATACGGTTGACGGCCACCCGGGCGGTAAGCGGGTTGCGCGGATCTGAAATCCAGTCTGCGAGGTGCAGACGGCCGCTTTCTCCCGCGGGAATCGGCGCGAAAGGTTCCCACGAGGCCACACGCAGTGCGCCGCGGGGGACCACCGTTCCCGGTGCATACGGATTGCCTCTCACGTAGACGGGCATGTCGCCGGGGGAGGGCCCGTCGCTCATTGCAAAGGCGCGGGGTGTTTTATCCTTAAAAAATTCGGCGTGAGTGATTTCCCCGGGGAGCTTTTTGAGGCGTGTTTCAATTTCATCTCGCCGCTTGGAAAGCGCCTCTTTGTCGCGCGCAGTGTCGGCAGCGGAAATTTCCAGCGGGGATTTTTGGACCCCTCCGGCAGGAGCCTCCTCCACCGCGGGAGCGGGCCCGCGCTCCGCACTGCCGGATACACTGGTCTGGGGGGGCGCTTTCTGTTTTTGCTCCAACGGAGCCAGCCGTTTGGCGAGCACGGTATTTTCTTCCGTGAGTTTTCGCTGCTCCTCCTTGAGGTCGCGGATGCGTTGCTCGGTTTCTGCTTCCCATTTTTTACGTGCGGCAACCTGCTCGCGGGTTTCGGGAAGCACCGTCGTGTTGAGAGCGCTCCACACGCCCATGTCCGGCATTTTGTGGGAGGACGGGGAACTGCGCAGAATACCCGCAATGCCGTAG
>JBILWF010000279.1:0-4699 GCA_044370075.1 Chthoniobacteraceae bacterium
TGGAGGAATGCCACCGTGGTTTCTTCACCAACCTCTGCCGGGGAAAAAACCCGCGGCGCTGCGGCATTGCAGACCAGCACATCGGCGGCCTGGCCCCGGTGCCTGCCTTGTTCGCAGGGCTGGATTGTGATTTATCGGCTCTTGAAAAAGTCGTCCACGAACACGTTTCCCTCACCCACAACCAGGACGAAGTGCTCGATGCGGCGCGCACCCTGACGCGGATCCTGATGCGCGTGGAGGATGGGGCTCCGCTGCGCGAGAGCATCGAGGTGCTGGCGACAAACTGGGTCTCCAAGCGCCGCTTCGAAGCGTGGGCCGCGCTTCCCGATGAAACGGTGATCGGACAGCACGTAAGCCCCGCGTGTTACATCCGGGACGCCTTTCCCGCCGCGCTCTACTTGAGCTGGAAATACGCGGACCGCTTTGACGACGCCGTGATCGCCAACGCGCATTGCGGGGGCGACAACTGCCACCGTGGCGCCGTCATTGGAGCCCTTGTGGGACTGGCCGCCGGGGTGGGAGAACGCTGGATGAGCGGCCTTCAGCCGCTCAAAACCCGGTCCTGAATTCCGCCGGGAATTTTCGGCATCCCGGAAGCCTCCTTGCAGGTTACACCGGATCCGCCTCGCGGGGCGGGGCGTGTGCTGCAGAGAATGTACGGCCGGAAATTTTCTCCAGCAGACTGATCCCGAGAAAATTATTCATCAGGCTGCCGGAATCCCCCCCACCGCCGCCGAGGACCAGGTTTTCGGGAATGAACTTGAGGTTGCTCGCGGCAATTTTCTCGATGACCCGGATCTGGCCGAACACGTCACGCCCCATGGCGTTGACTTCCAACCGGTAGGCTTCCGCGTTGGACTTTCCTTTGGCGAGGATGACCTCCGCCTCCGCGGCGCCGATTTTGGAAGTGGCCTCCGCCTCTGCATTGGCGGTGACCTTGGTGGCCTCCGCCTGCGCCGTGGCCCTGAGCTTGGTGGCTTCCGCCTCGCCCGAGGCCTGCAAAATCGCGGCCGCCTTTGCCCCTTCGGCCTCGCGCACCTTGCCCTCCGCCACGTTTTTCTGGATCTCCACATTGCGCTCGGACTCGACCACCTTCGGCTGCATGAGGGCCTGCGCCTTCGCGTTTTCGAAGGCGCGCTTTTCCTCCTGCGCCTCCTTTTGTGTGGCGTACGTTTTGCGCTCCTGCTCCGCGATCTGGCGGTCAGTAACCGTTTTGGTCAGCTCCACGGGCAGCACCACGTCCGCAATCAGGGTGTCCTTGGAATCGATGTGGTGCACCTTCAGCACACCGTCAATGTGTTCCTTGGCTCTCACCTGCAACTCACGCCGCTGCGTGTAAAGATCCAGCGCCTTGATGTACTGGGCCGAGTTACGGAAGTGCGAACTGATCGCCGGCTCCAAAACCTGCGAGATCATGTTTTTCACCGAACCCAGATTCGCGATGACCTTGGGCGCGTTCCGCATCGGGATGTGAATGATCACGCTCACATCCATGTTGACGTTGAACGCGTCGGAGGTGCGCAGCGTGATGGTTTTGAGGTTCGAATCCAGCTCGTGCGCACTGGAGCGGTTGTCCGCCCAGTTGAGCAGAATCTGTGTCGTGGGCACGATATCCACCTTGAGGATCTTGGTGTTGAGCGGATGTTTTCCGGGCTGCAGCGGCTCCCCCCAAATGCCCTTGTTGCCATTGGCCACAATCTTTGCGTTGACGTTTTCGTCGGTCAGGTCCGCCCCCTCCGGACCGACATAACTGGTCACCACGCCGCAAAAACCAATGTCGACACGGATCATCGGAACGCGGTCCACGGAGGCAAACCACGGGTTGATGGCATAGTTGCCCGCGCGCAGCACCGGGATTTGTAATCCTTTTTGCCCGCCCGCTTTGAGGAAGGCGGCGGGATCTTGAAAGTTGTTGTGCTGCTCCATGGGGAGTTCCTCCGCCGCGATCATTGCGGAGTCCACAATCGGCTTGCCCTCGAGCGTGGTGACGATGCCCACCTGTTCCGCGTCGATGTAGGTCCACTCCACCACCTGGATGACCTTGAACAACTCGGGATTGATGCGGTAGCGCCCCGGCATGAGCACGTCCAACTGGCGGCCCTTCTCACCCCCGTTTTTTACAAAGGCCTCCCCATCGTAAAAGTTCCGGTGCCCCTCGACCTTCGCGCCCAAGAGACGCCCCTCGGGAATGCCGGCGCCGTCAGCGGCTTCCACCAGTCCAATTTTACCCCCAGGAATTTCCGTAATCGGATACTTGGAGACCTGAAAAAGGATCGTGTTGATCCGGTAGAAACCGGGCACGAGGAAGAAAATCTGCGGTCCCTTTTGTCCCCCGTTGAGGATGAAGGCACTGGCGTCTTGAAAACTGTCGCACTCCACCGGCGAACCAAAGTTTCCGCCCGGGCGGGTTACGGGCTGCCCGTCGATGGCCTCCACACAGCCCACCTCGTCCTCCTCGATCAAGACCGCGTCCACGATGTCGACCTGAAACAAATGCGGGTTGATCCGGTATTGTCCCTCGGGAATCACGCTCAACTGCGGTCCCTTTTCCCCGCCGTTGCGCAAAAAGGCTTCCCCATCCTGAAACAAGTCGCACTCCACGGACTTCGCCATGAACCGTCCCGAGGGAATGGGAGCTCCGGTAATGGAGCGCACAACACCGATCTTGTACTTGGGTATCTCCAAAAACCGGACCTTTTTCGTGGTGTACAAAAAGGGCACGAGCAGATGAACCCCGGGGCCGAGCACGCGGGCTTGAACCCCCACTTCGTCAGCGAGTGCGATGGTGCGGCCGTCGGGCATTTGTTTGCCCACCCACCGTCTTTCCAGAGTCACGATTTCGTCCCCGCCGGCCACCGTGATGGAACTGTAAAGGGCGTACAGTACGAGCAGACCGGTGAGGGCCGCAAAAGGATGCGCAGCGACGAGGGAAAGGAGTGTTTCCATGGGGGTGGTGGCTTGGGGGTGGAAGGCGCGTCTGACAGCGCAAATCGATTATCCGCGCCGTGTTACAGTCCTCGAACGCTAACAGGACTTGCGCCTCGCGCAATCCCGTTTGTTCTCGGCGCGGGAAACTTTTGCGGACCCGAAAGCCATCCCGGGGCGGAACCGGTCGGGAATGCGCGACTGCGGGTGGGTGGGAAAATATGCCTTGGAAAAACAGTGACCGAGTTTGATTCAAAACCTCACACGCCGCCGAATCCGGCGTGAACCCGGTCGTCCATCAGGTGTTCCGCAACCTGCAGTCCTACCCGTTCATCTCCAAAGAGTTCCTCGACAGCGTCGCCCACTTCTACGATCAGGGCATCGTCAAATCACTCGACGCCTCCCTAGCCCAGAGCGAGCCGAGGTGGCCCGAGTTCGCCAACCAAGTCCTTCACCTGCGCGCCGGCCTCTCCCGCCAAAACGTAGCACTCGACGTCCTTCTGAATCTCCAGCGGCACGGTACCAATTTAAAATCCTGACGTCGACAGGTTGATTTCCGGCAGGCAACCTTACCTGGTTACCCCCAGCTTGCCTCAACGCTGCGCCCTAATATAGTCACCCTGCCACTGACATGGATCACCCCAAAATTTTGATCACTGGCAACATGGGTTACATCGGCCCAAATGTTGTCCGCCATCTTCGCTGCATTTTCCCCCAAGCTACCCTTCTTGGCTTCGACAGCGGCTTTTTTGCCAACTGTTCCACCTCCTCTCTCCTCTTCCCCGAACACCAGCTCGACGCGCAATACTTCGGCGACGTCCGGAACATTCCCGACCACGTCTTCTCGGGAGTCACCGCCGTCATCCATCTGGCAGCCATCTCGAACGACCCGATGGGCAAGGCCTTCGAGGACACCACCCTCCAGGTCAACCACGAGGCCAGCATCACCATCGCCAAACAGGCCAAACGCGCCGGCGCTTCCGCCTTCGTCTTCGCATCCAGTTGCAGCGTCTATGGCTTCGCTGAGGACGGCGCCCGCAACGAATCCTCCTCCCTCAACCCTCTCACGGCCTACGCCCGCTCCAAGGTCGCCACCGAAGTCGACCTCCAACCCCTCTCGGATCCCTCCTTCAAAATCTCCTGCCTGCGCTTCTCTACCGCCTGCGGCATGAGCCCAAGACTCCGCCTCGACCTCGTCCTCAACGACTTCGTCGCCAGCGCTCTCGCCTCCAAAAAAATCACTATCCTGAGCGATGGCACCCCTTGGCGGCCACTCATCAATACCCATGACATGGCCCTTGCCATGGAATGGGCGATCTCACGCGAACTCGCTGCTGGCGGCCCCTTCCTCATCGTGAACGTGGGTTCCGATTCTTGGAACTATCAAGTGCGGGACCTCGCTAAAGCCGTCCAGGACGAAATCCCCGGGATTGACGTCTCCATCAACACCGACGCCGCCCCGGATAAGCGCTCCTACCGCGTGGATTTCTCACTGTATCGATCCCTCGCGCCGCACCACCAACCGCGGAACGACTTGCTCGCCACCGTTCGCGAACTCAAATCCGGCCTCGAATCCATCGGGTTTGCCGACCCCAACTTCCGCGAATCCCGACTCATCCGCCTCAAAATGCTCAACCACCTCAAAACCGCCGGGCATCTGGATGATCAACTCCGCTACACCTAATTCCTAGTCGGATCTACGACAGCAATCCGTCATTTTCATGAAAGCGGTTATCCTCGCAGGCGGCCTCGGAACGCGAATTTCAGAAGAAAC
>JBILWF010000229.1:0-5120 GCA_044370075.1 Chthoniobacteraceae bacterium
TCCGGATGGCGGGCCCCGGGGCCTCGATGCGGACGGTTGCGGTGCCATCGCCGCTCAGGGAGGTGAAGCCGACTTTGAAGAGGTCAATCACCAGCGGTTTTGTGATGCGGTAAACGCCCTTTGGTAGAAAGAGAGAGGCATGCCCCGAGTCGACGGCAGATTGAAGCGCATCGGTGTCATCGTGCACTCCATCCCCGACCGCACCGAGGGTGTGGACGCTGGTTTGAGCCGCGGCGAACAAGTCAAAAAAGAGAAACGCGGCAGCGAGGAGGAGGAATGTTTTTTTCATGGGGGGCGCTCAACCTCAGGCAGGTTTGGGGCCTTGTAAAAACAATCAACGTTCGGGTTTTTAAAATGATCGGCCAAGGGGACTGTCCCACTCGTAGTCCCGGTATGCGCGTGGCACGGCGCGGAGCAGACAATCCATCGGTATTGTGAAGCTACCTCTCGAGAAAGGGTTTCCGGTTTCGAGGCGCATTGGCTGTCTCGTTGACTTACATTTCGTGAGACCAATCGTGAGTTGAAGCGCGATGGTGCGGAGGCGTCTCGGGATCTCCAGCATCGATGCTCCGTGGGCCAATGCTTCCATCGCGTGGCTTTCCGGCATGCGTGGGGCGCGCAAAACCGTTCTTGGACGGAGTGTTCCCGGCGCTGAATTCCCCACCTGCGAGCGTCCCTCGGAGCGGATCCGACAGCGGGAGGCGTGGACCGCTTCCATCATTTGTGGTGGATTTGCGGGGTTGCGCTTTCTTCCCGGTTCAATTTTTCACGCAGTTGCGCTGCCTTTTTTCCCCACTCCGTCTTGTCCGGGCGGTGCGGAGGATCGCGAATTTGCGGCGACAGCCCTCCCATTTCCTCCCTCGCGATTCTTTTTTGCCAGGCGGGAACGACGCGGAAAGGATGTCCTGAAAGTGATTCCGCGCGTCTTTCATCAAAAGCAGCGCCTGAGCGGGTGTCCCGCTAAATTCGGGCCCGTCGGGCGCCCGGGAAATCGCGTGTGAGAAGCGCTGAGTGATGGCGCATCCGGGTAAGGTTTCTATGAAAAATCCAAGTTACAGAGGCAGAGGTTTCGTGGGGAAGCTGAACAGGCTGCGGAGCACGATCCTCGTCATGCTGGCCTTTTTTGGGGGCCAGCTTTCCTTGGCCGGGGGAATTCCCGCGTTTACCTACCCGGCCGAAGTGGACATCCCGTACTCGCCCGACAACCCCCCGGGACCCTCCTTTTCCGATGCGGAGAAGCAGCTCCAACTCGCGGAGGGACAGCGTATCCGAAGCGAGATACTGGCCGCGTTTCACGCCGGCCTCGATTCGTACACCATTCCGGCCGGCGACTATCGATTTGGCGCCGACTGGCACGTCGCCGGGGACTCCTTCGCGCTGCAGGGGCTTCACCGGTCGGAAGAGAACCCGTTCCGGATCAATGGCTACGGGGCCACCTTTTGGTTCAATCTGAGCGACCGCCCGGCTCCATCGGCTCACCGGATGATGAAGATCATTGATTGCAGCCACATCGCGCTGGAGGGAATCACTGTCGACAGCGATCCGCGCGGCTGCATGGACGTGCGGATTACCGCTCTGGACCCGGACGGCAACCGGATTCAGGTCGAGCCTCTGGCAGGTACCCGGCTCATCGCCAGCGGGCCCAAGGCGGAAAAGCGGTTCATCGCGTACAAGGCTAATGGCCGGCATCTTGCCGCCCTGTATCGGATCGACGGCGGTTGGGGGCCGGGCAACATGTTCTACAAGGACCTTTCGCGGACCCCAGATGGACGGTATTGGATCACACCGGCCAACGACAAACTGCTGCGAACTGTGCGCGATGAAGCGTGGCGCAAGGTGTACGGCTCCGAGGGCACCCTCGAGGTTGGCGATGTTCTGGGCATTCTCTACAGCACATCGAACGCCGTGTGGCTTAGCGAGTGCCGGCAGATTACCATCCGGGACTGCCGTTTTTTCGCAGCCAAGGCATGTTTGTCCGAAAGCGGGGGATACGGCGCGCACCACTGGATCAACTGCCACTTTATGGCGCGGCCTGGAACGAACCAGATCAATGGAGGGGACGGCACCATGAACGGCGAGTGCACCCACGGCTCCACGTTCGACGGGCTGGTTGTCCAGCGCACCAGCGACGATGCATTCAACAACCACGGTTACTGGAAAAACGCCCAATCGGCGACGGAGCACGTGATTACCTTCGAGAAAGACCTGCCCAAACTTTTGGGCAGGGGAAGCAAGGCCGAAATCTATCTGCGGAAGGACAAAGCGTTTCTTGGAGTGTGGACGGTCGACGGCGTCCACGGCCGGACGGCGATTTTCCGCGAGCCTCTGGACGCGCGATGCGCAGATGCGAGCGTGATCTTCCCCGATTTTCAAAACGCCGGGTGGGTCATCCGCAACAGCCTGTTCGTGGACTGTTATCAGCGGCTTTTGTTTCAGTGCGGTCCCGGGGTGTTTGAAAACAATCGCGTGGAGCGGGTGGGGTCCCAACTCGATGTGCGCAGCGGTCCGGTCGGGTCTGTGGAAGGGGGATGCCCGGATGGCGTAGTGATTCGCAATAACCTCTTCCTCGACTCCAGCGTTGGTCCCATGAATCGCGGGATGAGCGTCAGCGGGAAGCTCCGCGCGCTGCGGAACATTTGCATCGAGAACAACCTGTTCTGGGGAACCGGTCGCGAAGCGCTGGCGGTGGATCACGTGGATGGGCTCGTTGTGCGCGATAATATTGCCGTCAACCCCTTCCGCGGGAATGCCCTGATTCCGGAGGCCCAGGCGCCCGCGCTGCCCGCGTTCCGTTTGGACACCGTGAGCCACGCGGCAATCTCCGGTAACATCGTCGTGAAAGACATGGTGGCGGGGAATAGCGACGACGTCCTTGCGCAATCGAATTGCCAGTTTGTTCGCGTGGAGGCGAACCGGTCCGTACCTACCGCGGGACCGCGCGCCGAGGAGCTCCTCCGGCAGTTGACGCAAAAGCACGATCGCGGCGCCCCGGAAATCATCCGGCGGGTCAAAGCGGAACTGGAGGGCCGTTAAAAGGGGCGTTTGATTTTCAAACGGACCCGCGGTGGGATGTGTTGGGAGGCGCGCCTCACCTCTGGTTTTGGATTTTCCACCGCATCTCCTGCGGCTGCATACTGCGAGCCCTTTTCAGGTGTGTTGCTCCCCTCCTTCACATTGCGCTCGGGTGGGTTGCAACTTCCGGCGACTAGTTGCCCGGATTTTTCGGGATATCAAATCCGGTTCCCGGAGTGATGGAAATGGGCTGAACGATTGCGACCGAACTTAAGTTTATCCACACCGGGGGAATGAGAGGATTTCGTCCCCCGCCAAGGCCGCTGAGCGTCCCCGGAGTGTCGCACAAAATCCATCCAGATGAATCGATTTGCAGCACCTCGACAAACCACGTTCTCTGGGGCTTGGGGGAGCTTTCTTCAACGGGCGAGGGGAAGATCGGCGGGGGGGCCGGATCCCGTGCGATGCCGAGGGGTACGGCAAACGTGAGCTTGTAGGTTTTTCCGGCTTTCAAAAATCCAGGTACTTCAGCCGCCACAGATGTGGAAAACGGGCACACAAGGGCGACTCCCATCAGCACGAGAGAGAGGTAGTTCATGGGCCAACAGCGTGCCGGTCCGGCCTTCGGGAGACAACACCGTGGGATGGGGAGCTTGTGTCGCACGGAGACTTTTCTTCCCGAAAACCTCTGCCGTTTTGGTATCAAATTGGGAAACGCGGCCTGCGGGAGTGATCGATGCGGCAGCGCACGAAAGTGTGATAGGTGGCGAGGACGTTCGCAAAGTTTACGGGTCCTGTCGGTGAGGCTGTAATCCTCAGGGGCTGCACCTTGGGCTCATGAAAAGTGGGCGCTGCGGGCAGCGAACTCGCCGCAAAGGAACTCGGCGCAAAGCGGTCAATGCTCCCTTGCGCGCCCTGGCGATGAGCTTAGGAAAGTTGGGCAAACGGATTCTGCTGTTGTCGGTCTTTTTCCAACCGCACGAGGGGGATCTTTCCGGCAACCGATCGCACCCTGCCGCATCGCGTTCAATTTTTCAGCATCGACGAATGTAATGCTCTCCTGAAACCAGGTTCTAGTGTGCCGGTGTGGGGTTTTGTTAAAGGAGAGTTCGGGCGAGTTGCAAAAAACAATGAGAGCCTGATCTCGTGGCACAGATGAGGACGCCCAAGGTTTGAGGGATCTGGCAGCGGAGTCCGATTTCATGGCCTACCAGGTGGCTGGGTGTGCGGTGCTGCCGCCAGAGCGTTCCGGGCGCGGGGCTCAGTGTGAAAACAGATACCGTCTGTTTTTCCTGCGTCCTTCTGCCGCTCGTCTGCGTCGCGGGGCATCCCCAGGCGGCGGGTTACCGCGAGATGTCCGATTGCCCCAGAATTGGAAAGCCGTGCTGGTTGAGCACCGCAATCGCACAATCGTTGTCCTCGACGTGCAGGGCGAGGGCGGTCTTGCCGCGGGGACGGGTCAAAAGGGCATAGGAACCGAAAATGTTGACGTCGGCCGCAAGCAGGGCTGCAAGAAGCTTCCCGAGTTCCGTCGGCCCCTCGGCAAGTTCTACCACTACCAGATCGCACACGGCGTGCGGGATCTCGTGCTCTGCGAAAATATCCTGAACGCTCTCCGGGTCACTGACCACGATGCGCACGATGGCCGTGTCGGCGGAGTCCTGCACGCTGATCGCAACCACGTGTACGTTATGGTTGTTCAGCAGGCGGACCACCTCCATGAGGGCGCCCACCTTGTTGGCGAGAAACACGGAAAATTGCGTCACACGCGGGGTCCCGGTTTTTTCAGCAGTGGAAGAGGAATTAAACGGCATGGGAAGAAAGATGTGCGTCCGAGTTGGGGTGTCTCCGTCAAATAACGAATCCGTCAGTTTAGGGCTTCGATAGAATATCGTGAAGGACGGACCGGGCGGTTTGCGCAAAGGCTTTAATCTCCGGTTCGGTGGGAGGAGGTCCCTCAATTGCCTGAAAGAGGCGTCCGATCAGGAGTAGGCGCGGGTAAACTGCCGAAAAGGTCGGGTCCTGCCGGGTTTTGTCCGAAAGGGCGTCCAGCGCCCGCGAGTAATGCACAGCGAGGTCCCGGTGGTGAAGAAGGTTGGCTGCTTCCT
>JBILWF010000230.1:0-5109 GCA_044370075.1 Chthoniobacteraceae bacterium
TTGTGCGAGATGACCACGAACTGACTCTGACCCACAAAGCGGTCCAAGATCTTGATGAATCGGTTGATGTTGGATTCATCCAAGGGAGCGTCCATTTCGTCCAGCACGCAGAACGGACTCGGCTTGACCATGTAGATCGAGAACAAAAGGGACACCGCGGTCATGGTTTTCTCCCCGCCCGAGAGCAGAGAAATACTCTGGAGCTGCTTGCCGGGAGGCTTGGCAATAATGTCGATTCCGCTCTCCAGAGGGTCCTTTTCATCACTCAAGACGAGGTCGGCGCGGCCGCCGCCGAAGAGTTCGGTGAACATTTCCTGAAAATTCACGCGAATCTTCTGGAAGGTTTCCGCAAAGAGCTGGCGCGTGGTTTCGTTGATGCGGGAGATCACTTCCAGCAACTCGGCCTTGGAGTTGAGCAAATCGGTATTCTGTTTCTCCAGGAACTGATGCCGCTGTTCGAGTTCCTCAAACTCCTGAATCGCATCCAGATTAACCGGTCCCATTGACTGCAGCCGCTCGTCGATGTCGCGCACCATGACCTCCACACGCGCCCAGTCCAGTTCGTACGCCTCCGCGCCGAGCGCCTCCTCGGTTTCCCCTTCGGCGGACGCATCCGCCGCCGCCTCCTGCCCCTCGGCGGCCGGCGCCACGCCCGAACGCTGGCGCTTGATAGCATCCCGGTACGCCACGCGCAGCGCGTATGAATCCCGCTCAAAAGCACTCAGCTCCAGCTGGTACCGCTTCCGGATGTGCTCCTCCAGCGCGTCCGCACGCATCCCCACCTGGCCGATGCGGATCTCCAGCTTCGAGCGCTGCTCCAGCAACCCGGATACCGCCGAGCGCCGCGCCCGCATCTCGTTGGCCTCCTCCTCCACCTGCGCCGCAAGCGCCGCGCGCTCCGACAGAAGGCTGCTTAAAATCCCCTCGGCCTCCGCAACCCGGCCGTGAAGGGTCTCGAGATTCGCCTCGATTTCCACCGTCTCGGAGGCGGCTGCCGCCGAGCGTCCCTCGTAATCGGCAATGTCCCGCTCGCGCTGGGTGACGGTTTCCTGCAGCTCGAGCAGGCGCGCCTCCATGGGCTGGCGCTGGTGATGCAGCGAGGAATGCCGCTGCCGCTCGGTGGCCACGCGGACCCGCAGTTCATTGAGTTCGGAAACCACCTCCGCTTCCTCGGCGCGGCATACTTCGAGTTCGCTTTGCAACTCCTGCCGCTTGGACTGGCGTTCGTCGATTTGGGAGAGGACCTCGAACACTTCGGCCTCGAGGCCCTCCACGCGGGTGAGCGCCTCCTGAAAGCGGGCCTCCGCGGACGCCTGCTCGCCGCTCATGTTCTGGGCCTTGCGCCGTGCATCGCCGAGTTCGCGCTCCACCTGCGCAATTTCCCCGCGCAGCGTTGAAAGGTTCAATTGCGCGGTTTGCCGTGCTTCCCGCGCCTCCTCCAGCTGGTTTTGCAGGCGCTCGATGTCGGCCGCGAGCTGGTTTCTGCGCCCCTGCCGGTACTCCAACTGGGAACGTAGCTCCACCAGTTCGGTTTCGAGCGACTGCATCTCGTTTTTGCGTTCCAAAAGCGACGAGGCTCCCTCGCTGGCATCGATCCCTCCGTGCAGCAGCCCGTCCCCGGTGAGCACCTCGCCGCGCAACGTCACCATCATCCAGCCCTTGCGCGGAAACAAACGCAGCGCCGTCTCCACATCGGGCACCAGCACCGTGAGCTTCACCAGACGCTCAATGAGACGCTGCACCTCGGGCTGCGCTTTGATCTTGTGCACCAGCCAACCGAGAGCGCCCTCGGGAAGAGTGAGGGCCTCGTTTTCAACGTGGTCAAACGCCCGGTCGAACTCAGTGAGCGCGAGCACCGTCTTGCCCCATTTGTTTGCGGCGAGCGTCTTCACCACGTCCTCGGCAATGCGGACGTCCCGCATCACAATCGCCTGCAAATTCGCCCCCAGAGCCGCCTCCACCGCAGCCACGTATTCGGGTTCCACCTCGATGAACTGCGCCAGCGCCCCGCAAATCGCCGGTTTAAAAAAGTCCGGATTATCCAATCCCCGAAGCACCGCCTGGGTGCCCGTGGTGAACCCCTCGCCGCTTTCCACCAGCGCCTTGAGCACGTCCCGCTTGCTCTGCTTCTCCGACACCGTCCGTTCCTGCTGGCGCAAATCCCCCTCACAGGTTGCCAGCGCCATCTGCACCAGGCGCAAGTCCCCTTCCAAGGCCGAGAGCTGCGCGGAACGCTCCTCCAGCGCCTTCTCGTTTTCGGCGAGCCGCTGCCGCGCCTCCTCCAGCGACGCCTCGCAGCGCGCAACCACCATCTGAAGCTGGTCGAGTTCGGCCCGCAAAATGCCCAGCCGCGCCTCGGCCCCATCGCGCTGCTGCGCAAGCCCGGAGAGCTGTCCTCTCAGGGTTGAAACGCGGTGTTCAAACCGCTGGATCTCATGCCCGAGCGCCTGCAGGGCGCTTTCCGCGTCCGAGCGCCGCACGGTCAGTGCACCCGCGGCAGCCTGCTTTTCCTCCATGCGGCGCAGTTCAACCGCCAGCGCCGCCGTGATGCGCTCCAACTCCGCGTCCGCCTCACGCAAGGCGCTTTCTGCGGCACCCACTCGCTCCTGGGCGGCGCCCACCTCCCCGCGGTAGCGCTCGGTGAGGCCCTCAAATTCCGCTATCCGTTCCCGGTTGAAGATGATGCGGCTCTCGTGGTTGGAGATGCGCGTGCGCAGATCGCCCACCGAGCGCCGGGCGGTCTCAAGCTTTTCCTCCATCTCCCCCAGCGCCGCACGCCGGACCGCAAGCCCGGACTCCCCCTCCTCGAGCTCCCCCTCCAGCTGAAACTGCCGGGCCCTGATGGATTCAAGCTCCTCGCTGCCCTCGCGCCGCTGGCGGTCGTAGTTCTCCCACTGGCGCTGCGCGGAATGGGTCTCAAACACGCGCAATTCCGCCAAAAGCGTCTGATAGCGGCGCGCCTTGCCCGCCTGCCGCTGGAGGGAACCGATCTGGCGTTTGACCTCCTTGATGATGTCGTCGAGTCGCAGCAGGTTGGCTTCAGTCGCTTCCAGCTTCCGAATCGCCTCTTTCTTTTGGCTCTTAAAACGCGTGATCCCCGCCGCTTCCTCGAAAATCGCACGCCGGTCCTCGGGGCGGGAAGACAGGATGAGGTCGATTTTCCCCTGCTCCATAATGGAGTACGCGGAACGTCCAATCCCCGTATCCATGAACAAATTGTGAATGTCCTTCAGGCGGCAGGGCGTCTTGTTGAGAAGGTACTCGGAGGAACCGTCCCGGAAAACGCGCCGGGTAATGGTGACTTCGTTCCAGTCCACCCCGAGTTCCTTTTCACACTCGGCAAAGTTCATGGAAACCTCCGCCATCCCGAGGGCGGGGCGCGAATCGGTGCCCGAAAAGATCACATCCGCCATTTCGCCGCCGCGCAGGGCTTTTGCGGATTGTTCACCCAGCACCCAGCGGATGGCGTCCAGGACGTTGGACTTACCGCACCCGTTGGGCCCCACCACGCAGGTCACCCCCCGGTGAAACTGCAAAACGGTCTTGGGAGCGAAGCTTTTGAAGCCGAACAGCTCAAGGGATTGAAGATACATGGCGGTGGGGCGGGTTGGGTGAAAAGGTCTGACGAATACTGTGAAGGGGGGCAACCGGGGACGCAAGCCCTAGCTGTTGTGGAGGAGGCGCACTGCACCACAACCCATTGTGGATGGCGGGCAGTCCAAAGCCGGCCCCGGCGCGATTTTTGGCACAGGCTCATCGCAAAAGGGGTACCCGAAAAAATCTCGCGGGGATGTTTCCGCTCTCCGGCGAACGCGGCCGCTTCGCACGCAATCCGCCGCTTTCAGCGCCTTTAGCGCCTCCGCTCGGAGGCTGGGGGGCCGGAAGCGGCAATCAAATTCGCAGCCACCGACGGGACGCTCTGGGGAGCGATGTTGAAAAGCCGCGTGGTCCGGCCCATGCCGAGTGCGCTGAAGTTGGGCCGGAACAGCAAGGACACCCCCTTCGCCACGGAATTGGTTCGCCCGACCGTATCCGGATCGACGCCCAGTTGGGAGGCGATTTCGCGCGCCAGATCAAAGTAGGTCACATCCATTCCCGAGAGGTGAAAAACGCCGCGGTGGGAACTCCACGCGATCCGCAACAACCCCTCCGCCACGTAATCGGGAGTCATGGGGGCAAAAATAAAATCGTCAAATGCCTCCACTGGGTTGCCTGCACGCAACCCCGGGAGCCATGCGTCGAAAGGGGGCAACTCATGGGTGATGGTGCGGGTGATGCGAACGATCGCGTACGAGGCATCCCCCACCCACTCCCGGAGCCGCAATTCCGCCTGATGTTTTTGACGCGAATAGGCGAGCCGGGGGTCGACCGCATCCTCCTCCCCGCACAACTCCCGATCGCCCCCAAAAATAACGTTTGTTGATAAAAAAACGACACGACATCCGCGCTCCGCGAGCCTCGCCAGAAGCCCGGGAACCAGCGTAGCGTTGAGATGACCGCTGGCAGGATCCGCCTCGCACTGTGGCAACTTACTCACCGCGAAGAACGCAACCGCCACCTGCGGCGGAGAATCCAAAATCCACCGCCATGTTGATTCCTGCTCAAGGTCGAGATGCCGCAGGTGTCCGCCTACGCGCTCAGGACGCCGCGTGGTACCCAGACAATCCACCCCGCGCACCCGCAGATGCTCCAAAACACGGGCACCTATGAAACTGTCGGCCCCCAGCACCGCGAGCTGCCCGCATTTTTGCGCCGGGTCACCCATTGCGGCGCCCCCGGTAAGCCGCGTCAACACGCGCCCCCAGTTCGTCCAAATAACGGCCCACCGCCGCAGAATCCTCCTCCGGCGGGGACCACGGCGCGAACTCTGTGCTCTCCCGCGTGAAAGGCCCCGTGGAAACCTCATGGAAAACGAAAGGCCCCCGGCGCACCAAAAGACAATGAAACACGGGTTCTTGGATGCGATAGAAAAACTGCAGCCCTGACTCGTAAGCGCCCATTGGCCACACCTCCCGGATTCCGCCGTCTTGATCAAAGAAAACGGCGTCCGCAACACCCCGCAGTCCCAGCCCCGATTCGGCCCGCCCAAGATGCCGGTGAGGGCGGATG
>JBILWF010000231.1:0-5101 GCA_044370075.1 Chthoniobacteraceae bacterium
CGAGATATGGGTTCACCAATGGCCGGCGAACTGGATGCCAATGATCTAGCCTCCAGCGGTTTTTATGCAGCGCGCCCAGCCAGAGCGGAGATTGCGTGATTCCCGGGGCAATCGGCCACTGTTCTGTGACAAGGAAGACATCCGTGCCTCTACAGCGGGAGGCCCAGCGGTGCAGCGCCACCAGCGCATTTTGAAAGTAAGCGATAAACTGGCGTTCGCGTTCATGCGGCGTGATGCCGCACTTCTGCCGCAACGGATTCGCAGGCAGTATCAGCACAAACTGACGCCGGCACGGCCCGCGACTACTGGCCGGAAACATGTTCAAAAATCCCCCGGCATTGCCCGAAGGGCGGAAAGTCCCGCCGATTCCGGAATGGGTCGGGTCGTGGTGGGGATCGTCCTCGGGGGCCCCATCCCAGCGGGGGTGGAGGTCCTCGTGGTTGGTGTGGTCCGTAAAAACAAAAGCGTCGGACAGGGAGTCGAATTCCTGGCAGAAGCCGTCGATGATGTGGTCGATTTCTTCGGTGCTCATGGGCGGAGGATTGAGAGTCTGAACAGTATCGCACACGGCTTAGTGAAACAATATGCTACAACGGAATGCCCTGGGTATACCGGGCGCAGGCAATCGTGCGCCGATTTTTTCTCCGGGGTTCCGTGGGGACGCCTCGCGCCGTGGTTCCCGGGCGAAGGGACATGGTGCCAACACTGCCAGCGGCTAGGCGGGCGCTTTGGACGGCAGACTGGATCGCCCCGACGGGACCACGCGGGCAATGCAACCGGCACCGACACCCGAGGCAACACCCGCCTGCGTGCCGCGCGGGCGGGGTGGTTCCGGGCAAAACGTGCTTTCCGCGGGGGGGAATCGATCTTAGAACCGGGACTCCAACCCCAGCCGCTTTCCGCCGGATGCTCCAACTTTCCCCCGCGGCGGGCGCCGAAGCTCCTTCACCCCAATCCTCGTACGCCGCATGACTTCGCTTTCCTCTTTTTTCCAAAACACTGCATGCGGGGTGGTGTCCGTGTTCGCGGTTACTGGATTCACCGCCAGCGCGCATGCCCAGGCGCCGCAAACCGTTCCTGCCATCCGTTTGACTCCCGATGGAAAATGGCCGGTCCACAGCATGGAGCGCCCCCGACCGGAGGTTGTGGAGCCGTTGTATTCGGGAGATCCGGTGGAAAAACCCGGGAATGCAACCGCCCTGTTTGAAGGCAAGGGCTTGAGTGCGTGGAAGCAGGAAAAGCCCGATCCCGGCACCGGATCAGACGAACCCCGCTGGAAGACCGAGCACGACTATTTTGAGGTGGTCGCAAAAACCGGAACCCTCCTGACCCGGGAACCGCTGAAAGGCAGCGGTCATTTGCACATTGAATGGGCCACCCCCTCGGAGGTGGCCGGCAAAGGGCAGGGACGCGGAAACAGCGGGGTGTTTCTTGGCGGATATCCGGAGGTGCAGGTTTTGGATTCGTGGCAAAACGACACGTATCCGGACGGACAGGCCGCCGCTTTTTACGGGCAGTATCCGCCGCTGGTAAATGCGTCGCGAAAGCCCGGCGAGTGGCAGGTGTACGACATAGTCATCGAGCGTGCCGTGGTCGAGCAGGGCAGGGTGGTGCGCAAGCAGCGGATGAGTGTTTGGCACAACGGGGTGTTGGTGCAGGACGCCGTGGAATTCCAAGGACAGTTACAGGAGGGAGTTCTCCGGTTGCAGGACCACGGCAACCCGATGCGCTTCCGCAACATTTGGTTTCGGCCCTTCGATCCAGCGGTTTCCGGGAAGTGAGCAGCGGGAAAAATCGTCTGTCTCTGCGGATGGCGGCCGGGGGCCGGGAGAAGGCATCCTGCTCTGTGAGGAGCAATCCACGTTGTGTTTGGCGTTGCCGGAAAGCGGGGAAGTGATAGGCAGTGCACTCCATGGGTGCACTCGTTGGGGCCGCGCTTGAAGTTGTTTTGGAATGGCTGCTCTGGGCGCTTTTGGACCTCCTCTTGATTGGGACGGGGGAAATTTTGCGGTTTGTTTTCACGCAAGGCCGGTACAAACCCTCGCTTTCGCATGGGAAAGGCGGCTCCCCGTTCTCGGGCCGCTGTAGAGCCAGCCTTGGGCTCGGGTTCGTGTTTTGGTTGGCCGTGTCGGCATGTATCGCGGTGTGGATGTTTGAACCGTGAGGGTTTTCGCGGGAATCCAGCCGGAAAGAGCTCGGGGGGCGTAGAGAGACGCTGCGGTCGTGAATTTCATCCTCCTCAAGAACCCCGGTGGCGGAGTGGGGGGTGATGCATCACGGCACCGCCAACCACATGCGCGCCAGTTTCGCGGGCTCGAATGAGGTGCCGGGTGCATCCAGCTTCAGGACCGCAAAAGTTTGCCGTTCGCCCTTGCGCCTGCCGGTTTCAAGCACCACCGCATCCACGGGCTTCATCGTCGGCTTGCGATCAACGCCGGCCGCGGCGACACGCACCCGCGCGCCCTGCTTGAGCGGCTGGAGGTAGGTGTCCGCTTCGTTGAAAAGAGTCAGTTTAAGCTCCGTCCCGTTGGCCTCGTCTACATAGCCCGGCGCGCCCTCCTCCTTGGTCCGGGTATCTTGCACGGATTTCTGTTCGGTTTGGAACCGCACCAGGCTTTCCTCGTCCAGAAACACCTCCCATGCCACGCGATGCTTGCCGCTGCCCGTGCCGTGCGTTTTTGTGCGCAGCTTGTCGCCGATTTGGATGTCGCTGAATTTCGCCGGCTGGCCCTTGCGCCAGTAGCGGGTGTCCTTGTCAGTCTCGAGCGTAACCGCCGGTTCGCGAATGAAACTCAGATCGGCGTTCGCCCACTTGCATGTGAGTTGGCCGGATGCGGAATCGATGGCGTCCACGTGGAAGAATTCCTTGTGGCCGTTGAGCATGTTCATTTCATCCTGAATGTAGGTCAGCCAGACCCACTCGTCCTTTTCGTTCACATGCATGCGGAAGATCGCGCGTTCCCCCGCTTTGAAATCCTGCAAATCCCCGCGCGTGGCGTGGTGCAGCAGCTCCGCATACGGCATCACCGTAAAGTGGATTACCTCGTCGTTGCTCTCGTTTCGGAAGGTTCCCGTGCGCGTTTTGAGATCGATGCTTATCAATTCGCCCCAAATCCGGCGCATCTTTTCAAAGGGTATGATGACTTTGCCGGGCGTGATCTGCGGGATGGGTTTGGCGGAAGGGGCATCTTGCGCGAAACCGGAGACGGCAAGGCCGAGGAGAAGGGGGGCAATCAATTTCATGTTCGGGATGGGTGGTTCTCTGCTTTGAAAAGCGGGCGACGTGTCTTGCTTGTCTGGGCAAGGAAAACCGCCATGCACGCCCGGGGGTTCTAGAAAAATTTCCGGCTCTGGGAAACAGCTTTCGCCCGGACTGGTTTGAAACGATTTGGGTGCGTACCGTGCCGACGCTCTCGAGCCTTGCGGAAACCCGGTGATGCCGGTGGTGACACTCCGGAACGGCCGCCTATTTTAAGCGCTCCCAATCCCGCCAACGATGACACGCTTCGAACTCCGTACCGTCCTCGAAAACCTCGACCTCTCCGGGCGCCCCGAGGAAACGCCATTCCGCGCGCGCATGGTTTCCCTGTTGGATTCCTGCGCAGCCTGTTTTAACCGGTCTTCATTCCCCGCGCATTTCACGGGAAGCACCCTCGTGGTAAGCGCCGATGGTTCCCGGGCACTTCTGCACCATCATCGCAAGCTCGACAAATGGCTTCCCTTTGGCGGCCACTGTGACGGCGAGGAGGACGTGCTTGAAGTGGCATGCCGGGAGGCCCGGGAGGAATGCGGTATTGAGGGCCTTGTGCTCGCCTCGCCGCGGCCGTTCGACCTCGACATCCACGCGATCCCGGCGAGATCCGACGAGCCCGAGCATGAACACTTCGACATCCGCTGGATGCTCATTGCCCCCGAGAATGCCGCCTTCACCGCCAGCGCGGAGAGCCTCGAACTTCGCTGGTTCAGCCCGGCTGAAATGGAGGCGCTCCCGCTGACCCCCGGGAACCAGCGTCTCCTCGCGAAGTGGCGCCGCATTCTCGCACGCCGGACGCACTCCGCCGCACCCTGACCCGCCCTTGCCGCCCTCCTGCTGCATGCGGGAAATAAACAGGCTTTTATCTTTCCGCCCCTCCTCCTCCTGGTATCAGATCTCATCTAGGAGCCGGGTGAAAATTCCTTCTCCCTCCGATTGTCTCCGCGGCCGTCCCCACGGATCCCCCCCTCGCCATGAAAACAAAAAAAGACATTCGCAGGAAAGGTCTGTGCGTGATTTGGGCCTTGATGAGTGCAATGCCGGCCATGCTGGCTGCGGCGGAATCCCCGCCGCAGCAGGTGAAAGCGGCTTCCGCGCCCGGCCGCCCGGAGGCCCGGGGAATTGCCGACTTCGATCCCAAAGCCCAGGTCGAGCATTTCCTTCAAACGCGCCAGTCTCTTGCATCCGACCCCTACCGGCCCCTGTACCACTTTGCTCCGCCCGGGTATGGGACGCATGACCCGGCGGGATTGTGCTGGTGGCAGGGAAAGTATCATTTGTTTTATCTCTTGAGTGTCCCGGGCGTGCTTTGGGGCAGGGGCCATGCCGTCAGTGACGACCTGGTGCACTGGAGCGATCTGCCGATGCTGTCCAAAGCGTTTCGAGGCGGCACTGGCCAGGTGTGGGCGGATAAAGAGCGCGCGATCATGTCCCGGCCCATGTCCACCGCCTCGGATCCAATGCTGGCCAACTGGATTGAGCAACCCACCAAGCTGGGCGGGGACAGTTTTTTATGGCGGGAGGCAGACACCTATTACTTCACTGCCACGATTCGTGGGACGACAACCGCTCTGGCCCTCTGGCGGTCCACGGATTTGGAGCAGTGGACACCCATGGGGCGTTTTCTGGAGGACGTTTCCTTCACGGATCCCGGCACGGATTGCTCCTGCCCGAACATCCTTCCGCTGGGGAATGGAAAACACCTTGTGCTCTTTTTTTCGCACAATCAGGGGCCGCAGTACTATATTGGTACCATGGACTTGCAAAAGGGGCGGTTTGCCGTGGAGGAGCACGGCAAAATGAACTACGGCCCGGTGATGCGCGGAAGTCTCCATGCGCCCACGGCCG
>JBILWF010000232.1:0-5100 GCA_044370075.1 Chthoniobacteraceae bacterium
TGCTTCGCCACACACGGGTCGCGGAGAAATCGCCCCCCGATGGCGAGGAACCCGTTGCCCCGGTGCCCGTCTCGGCCGTTCCCGGGTTGCGCGGGCCGGGTTACGAGATAAAGGAGGTTATCGAGACCACACATGTTGCCGAATCCGGAACCCGCCGCGTCGTGGTCGAAATACTCGTTGGGTCGGCCAAGACCCGCTGTGAACCCGGTGAGCTCTGCCTCGCCTACCGCACCCCGGACGGATCCTATGCCGTGCTGGGGGCAGAGGGCGGGTTGCCTCCGGTGCCGCTCACCGATGCCGCTATGGAGCCCGAAATCCAACGCGTCACAACAGCGCTGAACGCACTGGATACCGAAAATCGCCGGAAGGCAGCCGCTTCGCAGGATGCCTTTTGGGAAAAACGCCGCGAAGCCGCGCAAGCGTGGACCCGGGCGAATCGCCCCCCCGAGATCCCCGCCGGTGCCGAGCATCCCGTGGACGCATTTTTACAGTCCAAGATCCGTTCGGCACTTGAGGCCTCGGCCCGAAGTTCCCTCGAGGAAGCCCGCCAGTTTTACTCCCGGGTGCACAGTGTTCTGCGGGATGAATGCTTTCGCTGCCACGGCGACAAGGACAAGGGCGGTCTCCGCCTCAACACGCCCGAGGCCGCGGCCAAGGCCGGCGAATCTGGAAACCGCGCCGTGGTGCCCGGGGACCCTGCCGCGAGCGAACTCATCCGCAGAATCCGCAGTCGCGACGAGGAAGAGCGCATGCCTCCCAAAGGCTCGGGACTCAAAGCCGATCAAGTTGCCATTCTTGAGGACTGGATCCGCTCGGGCGCGCTATGGCCGAGTCCGCCGGTGACTCAGGCAGACGTGCAGACCCCTCCGCTCCTCGACGATGCAGCATTTGTTCGCAAAGTCTGGCTGGATCTCGCCGGTGTTCCGCCAAGTGAGGAGGATTTTGCCCGGTTTCTGGCGGACAGCGCTGCCGACAAGCGCACACGCGAAATTGACCGTCTGCTCGCGGGGTCCGGTTGGGCCCACACATGGATGCCGTACTGGCTGGATGTGCTGGCAGAGAACCCGACGCTGATTAATGCCTCGCTGAACTCCACGGGTCCGTTCCGCTGGTTTCTGCTGGAAGCGCTCGAAGACAACAAACCCTTCGACCGCCTTGTCACCGAACTGGTCATGATGCGCGGCAGCCCGCACACGGGCGGAAGCGCCGGATTCAGCATCGCCGGCGAGAACGATGCGCCTTTCGCCACCAAGGGCCAGATTCTTGCGTCCGCATTTCTGGGCATCGAACTGCAGTGTGCGCGCTGCCATGATTCGCCCTACCACAGCACCAAACAGGCGGATCTTTTCGGCATCGCAGCCATGCTCGAACGCAAGGCCGTTACGGTCCCAAAAACGAGCACCGTGCCCGCGGGGTTTTTTGAAAAAAAAGCGCGCGAATCCCTCATCAAGGTCTCAATCAAGCCCGGCGAAAAGATCCAACCCGCATGGGCTTTTCACGAGGCAACCGGAATCCCCCACAGCGACTCGCTCGATGCCCTCTCGCACGCACCGGGGGACACGCGCGCCCGGCTGGCCGCCTTGCTCACCGCGCCGGAAAACACCCGCTTCGCGCAGATGATCGTCAACCGCACATGGCGCCGCTTCATCGGGGCGGGCTTTGTCGAACCGGTGGCAGACTGGGAGGGACGCCGCGCCTCGCACCCCGAATTAATGCAATGGCTTGCCCACGACTTTGTGCGCAGCGGGTATGATCTGAAACACCTCGTGCGGCGCATAGTAACCTCCGATCTCTACCAACGTGAAGCGCGCGGTGCGAACCAGAGCGCCTCGGCCGAACTGCGTTTTTTCAACGCCCCGGACCGACGCCGCCTGAGCGCCGAGAATGTGGTCGATTCACTATTTCGAGCCAGCGGACAACCGATGCAGGTCGAGGAACTCACTTTCGACCCGACAGGCCGCCGACCGGAGGGGGCCCGCATCAGTCTGAGCCGACCGACCCGCGCGTGGATGTTCGCCAACCTCACCAACGACCGCGACAGACCCAGTCTCAGCCTTCCGTACGCTCAATGCGTTGTGGACGTGCTCGAGGCTTTCGGCTGGAGCGGCGCCCGCCAGGCACCACGCACCGACCGCGAAACCGCTCCAAACGTGCTCCAACCCGGCGTCCTTGCCAACGGAGTGCTGGCCACGACTCTGACTCGCGCCTCGCACGGAAGCGCGCTGGCCCGTCTCGCTCTCGAAGCCGCCTCCCCCGAAGAGATTGTCGAACGCGTATTCACACGCTTCCTGAGCCGCAAACCCGCACCCGCAGAGGCCGCGCCTTTTGTGCAGGCGCTGCGGGATGGGTTTGAACGCCGCATCCTTCCCTCGTACCAGGTCACCTCCCCGGCCCGTCCGGACCCGCTGCCGCAGCTGACTTGGTTTAACCACCTGCACCCGGAATCGTCCAAGATCGCCCTGCAGATCGACCAGCGCGCTCACGACGGGCCGCATCCCGATCCGCGTCTGGAGGGCGCGTGGCGTGAACGCTTCGAGGATTTTGTGTGGAGCGTTCTCAACACCCGTGAATTTGTCTGGCTTCCCTAAACAAACAAGCTTCCCCACCCGCTCGCACCCGCCATGAACCGCCGTCATTTTCTTTCCGCCACCGGTGCCGCCCTCGGCGCCCGTTTGCTTCCACTTCGCGCCGAGTCCCCTGCATCCTCCGTGTTGCGCGGTAAGGCGGAACACGTCATCTCGCTCTGGCTCGGAGGCGGCGTTTCGCAGATAGACACCTTCGACCCGAAGCGCCGCGGGGATCCCAAAGCGACACAAGCGGGTTCGTTTTACGAGAGCATCTCCACCGCAGTCACCGATGTGCGCATCTGCGAGCACCTTCCCCGGATTGCTCCGCTTCTTGACCGCATGACGATCCTGCGCACCGTCCATCACAACGTCGTCGACGAACATGCCGCCGCCGTCAACCGCATGCACACCGGACGCCCGGTCAGCGGCACGGTTGTTTATCCTTCACTGGGCTCGGTCCTCGCGCACGAAAAAGGCGCGGCAATCGAAAACGCTCCCCCTTACGTGGTGATCGGCTACCCCAGCGCCACGCGCGGACCCGGCTTTTTGGGCGCGAAGGCCGGATATCTCTACCTGACGGAAACAGGCCGGGGCCCCGCCGGGCTGTCGCTCCCGAACGGATTGGGCACCAACCGCGCGGCGCGGCGCGAAGCCTATCTTACGGCTCTCCAAAAAAACGCACAGAAAACGGAAGATGTGCGACTGAGCGACTACGATGCCGCCATCGAACAAAGCCTCCGTTTGAGCGGACCGGAGTTCAACCGGGTGTTTCAACTCGGCGAAGAAAGCGCGGATTTGCGCACCCGATACGGCGGCGAATTCGGACAACGCTGTCTGCTGGCAAGACGTTTGGTGGAACGCGGCGTTCGTTTCATTGAAGTGGCGCACAACCTGAACTTCATCAACGGAGCCGGATGGGACGTGCACAACACGGGAATCCTCAAACAGCATGAACTCATCCGGGAACTCGACAATGCGTTGGCAACGCTCGTGCAGGATCTCGAGGAGCGCCATCTTTTGGACAAGACTCTCATTCTCGTCAGCACGGAGTTCGGCCGTCCGCCGGAGTTCGACGGCGGCGGGGGACGCGGGCACCAGGGCAAGGCGTTCAGCTGCGTGCTCGCAGGAGGAGGATTAAGGCACTGCGGCGCCTACGGCCAGACCGATGAGCTCAGCAAAACCATCGTTTCCGATCCGGTTTCCGTGCCGGATTTGTTTGCCACCGTTCACGCAGCACTGGGTGTAGATTACACCCGCAACCTCTACGATGGGGATCGGCCGGTTCCCATCACCGATGGAGGACAACCGGTAGCAAAGCTTTTCGCGTGATGGGAAATACAGCACGAAACCTGCAAACACCCAGCCCCCTCCGCAATCCGTGCGCGAAAACGCTCCGGATACGAGGTCCCGTTTTCACGCTAAAGCTCACACCAAACGAATGGCATCGATCAGTTTCGTAGAGATGCCAACGGGCCTGTCGAGCGGAACCCCGGCGCAGGTCAAAAGAGTACCAAGCAAATCTCCCTGATTGCCGCTCACCTCGGTCAGGAAACGCCCGGTTCGGATCGAGCCTCCGCCCCGGCCAGCCACAATGAAGGGCAGGTTTGCCCGGGTATGCTTGTTGCCGTCCTCCAACCCTGATCCCCACATCACGAGACAGTTGTCCAACAAGGTTCCCTCGCCCTCACGGATGCTGTGCAGGCGCTTCACCATGTGCGCGAACTGCGCAATATTGAACGCCGTGATCTTGGCCACCTTGTCCAATTTCACCGGGTCGTTCCCGTGATGCGTCGGGCCGTGGTGCTGGTCGGAAAAACCGAGTTCCGGATACGATACCCCGTTGGGTGTGGACCCGATGTATGTACTCACACGCGTCGTGTCGGTTTGAAATGCCAGCACCATCAAATCGCACATGACCTGCATGTATTCGCTGCGCAGGTCTCCCTCGGGGATCACGATCGGGATCGGAACCGTGTCGCTTCCGCTGCGCCTGGTTGATGTCACGCCGTTGGCGCTCTTTGCCGCCTCCGCCTGCCTCCGTTCGATGGCCGCAATGCGGCGTTCCACCGAACGCACGCTGTCGAGGTACTCGTCGAATTTTGCGCGGTCGGCCTGCCCCAACTTGGTCCGAAACGAGCGCGCGCCGCCGAGCACGATATCCAGCAGGTCGCGCTCGAGCGGGTCGGATGTGGTGCGGGCCGCCGCCTGTTCCGCGGCATCCGGCGTTTGAAACAAGCGCTTGAGCACAGCACGCGGGTTGGTCTCCGCCGGCAGCGGCTGGGTGGCTGAACTAAAACTGCAGTGGGAATAGTAGCCCTCGTGGAGGCCCTCCTGGTTCTCCTTGTGCGTCTGGGGCATCGTCGCCAACTCGAGCGAAGGCAGGGGCGTCGACACACCCAGAAAATTGGCGGCAATCTGGTCCGCCGAAATCGCAATATCGATGACATTGCGGTGATCTGCGCGCGGCAGCGTTGCCGTCAACCATGTCGAGAGCTCCAGTGCGTGGGGTGCCCCGTTAAACGGCGCGATGGGG
>JBILWF010000233.1:0-5097 GCA_044370075.1 Chthoniobacteraceae bacterium
TGATGGATCCAAGGCGCAGGTCGCTGCTTCGCTCACATTCACATGCACTTTCACGCGCCGGCTTTCCAAGTGTGGCGAGGAAACCCGCAGCTCCCTCGCTCGAGGAATCCACCATCTGGGCGGCACGCATACCCGCCGCCACTCCCGGAAGCGCCGCAGAGGCGCCCGTCACCTTCACCACGGAATCAAAAAGAGTCTCCGCAGACAGTCGCCGCGCCACGGCATGAGAATAGTTTACGGTATCATCCTCGTTCCATTTGTTGGTCCGGATCGAGAGCTGGTAGGTCCGGGAACTGCAGATGAGTTTGAACATCTTCCGCGTGTCGAATCCGGACTTTACAAACTCCTGCGTGAGAAACTCCAGCAACTCGGGGTTGGTCGGCGGATTTCCCGCGCGAATGTCATCCAACGGTTCGATGATGCCGCGCCCCAGCATGTATCCCCAGATGCGGTTCACATAACTGGACGCAAAATAGCGGTTGTCCGGCGAGGTCATCCACGCCGCTAGTTGAACCCTGCGCGGTGCGCCGGAATCGACCTCCGCCTTCGCCGGATAGGGAAACTGCGGGGGAGTGATCTTGCCCGTGCGGTCGTGCTTCATCTCACCCTTCGGGTTTTCATTCACCATCTCGAAAAGCGGTTTGCCCTGTTCAACCGCAGTTCCGGCGAGTTTCTTACCCCCGCTCGCCGGGTCCTCCGCCAGAGAGAACTGCGAAAAATACGCGGCGGTCTGGTAGTACTGGTCCTGGGTCCACCGCTCAAACGGATGATCATGGCATTTGTTGCAGTTGAAGCGCGTGGCGAGAAACAAATGGGTCGTATTTTCCATCGCCTCGGTGGGCTGCCTCAAAATTTTCCAGTAACTCGCGGCTGGATTGGTTTTGTTTGAACCGGATGCGGTTAGAATGGCGCGGGAAAATTCGTCATACGGCATGTTTTTCTCAATGGCTTCTCGAATCCACGCCCTGAATCCCTCGGCCCCCTCCTTGCCCAAAAACTTGGTGTTCACCTGCAACAGATCGCTCCATTTGTTGGTCCAATGCTCCACGAAATCGGTGCCTCCTATTAATTCCTCGACCACGGCCTCCCGTTTCACACGGCTTTCTCTGGGATCCGAAAGAAACGCGCGCAATTTTTCCGCCGCAGGCGGCACTCCTGTTAGATCGAGATAGATGCGGCGCAAAAATTCGTTGTCCGCACACAGGTCGGAGGGTTCGATTTGCATGCGCTTCCACTTGGCTGAAACGAGCTCATCGATGCGGGTCCATGTGACGGGGTCTTTCCACTGAAAGCCTGAACGGTCTCCCATCACCGTGACAGTCGTGACCGCATAGTTGCCCTCGTAGCGGGCCAGCATGGGCGCTTCACCCCGGCGGAGAGTCGTGACCAATCCAGTGGCATCCACCGACGCCACGTCCGAGTTTCCGGTTTCGACAAAGGCCTCGTTGGTCACATCACGAACCACACCGTCAGCGAAATGCGCCACCACCCGGATTTGCTGGCGCGAGCCGACGCGCTGTACCACCGGATTTTTCGGGAACAACTCGATGCGGGCCACGCGCGCTGCCGCCCGACTCAGCTGGGCTCCACCCGTAATCCATTCCCGAAGAACATGATAATATTTGTCATCCATGCGCATCCTGCGACCGCCCTCGTGCGGCACTTCGGCGACGGCTTTCAAAAGCATGAGACTGTCGTCCGGGGAAACAATCGTCACACGCCGGGAAGCCATGTCATCGGTCAGCGCGCGCAAGTCGTATTCCGCGTCGTATCCACGCAACGAAAGCTTGAAGCCCCCCTTACCGTCCTTGGCGCCATGACACGTCCCCTGATTGCACCCCATCTTGGTCATCAATGGATTTACGTCCTGAATGAAATCCGCGGAATACCGTTCACTGGTGCCCTGGATTGAGACGGGAATCTCCGTAGCTTTACCCGCAAATTCCACGCGCAAACGCGCCGTGCCATCGCTCCGCGGATGCAACTGTCCTCGGGATGTCAAATCCGCCACTGCACCGCTGAGTTGCAACTTTGCGGTCCGTGTTACGTCAGCGACATCACCGCCTTCGTAGATAGCGGAAACTAAAAGCTGCACGTAGTCATTCTTCCGGTTGATCTTGATTTCGGCGGGCTGCACCAGAATTTCCCTGACCGCCCTTCCCTCGGGCAGAACTTCTTTCACGGCGGACTCCTCTTTCGCTGCCGTCTTTATCCCGCTGGATCGGGAGGCCTTCACAGTCGCACCGTGCGTCAGAGGTGCCGAGGGAAACTCCTTGATAATGTTCCCCGATGCCGCCTCAATCACGCGCACCCTGCCGTCGCTTCCCGCCGCCGCCACGACGTTACCCTCTGGATGAAAAGCCACCGCGTAAACGGCAGTTCCCTCGAGCGAAATTTGCGCAATACGCTTTCCCGCCTGGCCCTCAAACTCCTTCAGCCTCCGGGCCTCTTCCGGCGTGTGTTTGTTTGAAGGCTTCGCGCGGATCTCTGCGATCTCCGCAGGAACCGCACCATCCGCGGCGGTGGCGTACACGGAGACCTCGCCGCGCCCATCCAATGCACTCCCCGCCACAAATTTGTCTCCGGCCTTCGAAAATCGCGCAGCAAAGATCCGGCCCGTCATGTCGGGGTATTTTTGGATGAGATTGGCATTGTCGCCGATCTTGCGGGCTGTGTTCCGGAAAATGCGGAAGATCTGGGGTGCCCCGTCAGCCCCCCCCACCACAATCGTCTCGCTCCTTGGATGCCGGTCGACCGTGTTCATTCCGCCGCGCAAGGCGCCCGGGGTGATGGATGTGATGTTGTCTACAAATCGCTCACCTGCGAACTCACTCAGCTTCGCGGTCATGTCACGCCCCACCGATATCAGATGATCTCCTTTTTCCGAAAAAGCGGTTTCCAACACCCAGTCGTTGTGGGAGCCCATCTGAAACACCTGTTTGCCAGTCTCCGCATCAATGGCTCGCACCGTGTTGTCGGCGCAACCAAAAGCCACAAACTTGCTATCAGGCGACCAGCTTACACCGTAGAGCGTATCCCATCCGAGCGGAGCGGAAACCTTCAACTTCTTGGAGGCCACTTCCCAAATTTGAATCTCCCCCAACCGGGCTGGGTCGCCCCCCGCCGCAGCCAGCCACTTGCCATCGGGCGAAAACCGGACCGCCTGAATCTTTTCGGAAATACCGATAAGCCTCGAAGTAAGGCCTGTTCCGTCCGCTTTGTGCAGCAGGATTTCATGGAAACCCGCCACGGCTAAAATCTGGCCGTCAGGTGAGTAATCGAGGGAACTGACCACGGGAAGCCGCGGATAGACCGGGGGATGCTCGGCGTCGAATGTCTGCTTTGCATCCGCCGGAGTATCATCCTTGGCGCCCTCCGCGATCCAGCGCCGAACAAGCTCCAGTTCATGTTCCGCCAGAGGCGGTTTGCCCTTGGGCATTTCAGCCTCCCCTTTGTGCGGGGTAATTTGCTCAATCAAGGACCCTTTTTTGAGGTCCCCCGGAACCACGGCAACACCGTCCTTTTCGCCCCCGGCAAGGAGCTTCTCGAAGCTCGTCATGACGTACCCGCCTTTTGCCTTGGAGGGCTGGTGGCACCCGTGGCAGTTGGCTTGGAAGATCGGGCGAACCTGCTGGTAAAAGCTCACCGGCCCATTGGGATCGTAGGAAAACGCAGCCCTTCCGGGGCTTGCGCTGAAAATTAGATGCAGTACAGCCAGGGAGACTCCGAAAAAGGAGCCATTCACTTTGGAGACGCGGGGGATCTTCATGCGCATGTGGGAGACAACCCCGTTTTCCTAGAAAAATTAGCCCAAGTTCCGCAGTTTGAAAGAGCGTTTTGCTGATTTGCAATGCTTTACGCAAAAAATCAGCTGTTTTTCTCCACTACATTTTGCACCGTTTTTGACCGGCTTGGCAGACGGAGGCCCAAGTGCGACAGCAACACAGCCACTTCTTCATCCGGTTTCGCTACCGTCCGCAGGCGCACCTTCACCTCCACATTCCCGCGCCGTACCGGCACCACCACGTCCATCGATTTGATCGTCCCAAAGGCATTGATCAGTTTGCGCGCGTTACTTCCAAGCCCTTTGCCAAGCATCCACATCTCCAGCGACCGCCACAGCGCGAGACTTAAAAAGCATACCAATAGGTGCGCTTCCACTCGGTCGGTTTTCCGGTGATAAACAGGCCGCAGGCCGATGTCGCTTTTCGCCGTCCGGAACGCGGCCTCCGCCTGAGTGAGCTGCATGTACCAACGCCACAGTTTTGCAGGGTCTGTTTCCGTACAGTTGGTTCGCAGTAAATACGCTCCCTTGGACAGGTCGCTTTTGGCTCCCTTTTCCACAGGGCAGCTCAACTGCAGCCCCGTGGCACGCTGGTTTTCATCCTTTACCACAACCACATCCAGGAGCCGCGCCGCCGCTGGATTGCGCCCCTGCCAACGCCCGATCCGGCGTTCTATTTTTCCAACATCCGTCTCCTTCCGCTTACTTTTGCGCAAAGCCGCGTCGATCTTGAGCAACTCCTCGGTGAGGCGGTTCATCTGCCGCTCAAGCATCGCCTTTTCTTTTTCGCCCCGCGCCTGACTCCGGCACAACACATACTTCTCGCTGCCGTCCCCATCGGGATGCGCCACCACTCTGGCCTCAAGCCCGTGCTGGACCACATTCCAGTTTTCCTCCTCGGCAAGTTCCGTCTCAAAGTGCCGCAGTTCCGCCTTGGGCGTGCCCACGATATAGAGCGCTTTGCGAGCCCGCAAAAAATCAATGTTGGCCTCGCTGACCATCCCACGATCCATTACCCAAATACGCTCTGACTGTCCGAAGCGAGTCTCCATCTTACGCACAACATCCTCCACAGTTGTCACATCGACACGGTTGCCTGCGAAGACCTCGTAGTTGAGCGGCAACCCTTCCGGTGTGCACACAAGCCCGATACACACCTGCTTGCAGTCGGAGCGCTTATCGCGACTATAACCTCGGGCAGCCTTTGTGTTGCCCAGCGCCTGTCCTTCAAAATACGTGCTGGTCACGTCATAGAGCAGGAACTCGAAGCGTACTCCAAACCAGTCCCTGTAGCGTTGCATGAGGTGCTCGCA
>JBILWF010000235.1:0-5088 GCA_044370075.1 Chthoniobacteraceae bacterium
CGTGACGGTCGAAATGAGCTCTGAGGCATGCCGCTTGGGACGCTTCCGGCCGAAAGGATTCTTCCCGAAAATGAAGCTTTCTGCTAAGGCATTCGCAGTGCGCTACTTCCTTCACATTCTAAGCCTGTTTGCGCTTTTTGCGGCGGGAAATCCGCGTGCTTGTGCCGGCTACCGGACAAGCGGCGAAGCCAAGGAGGCTCTTGGAAAAGTCGAGCAGCAGATCGCGGCCGACGCGGCAGAGATCCAAAAGGCGGAATCGCAACTCAAACAAGACCAGTCAAAATACCGCGCTGCAATAGCCCCGCCGGAATCCATCGGCAAGTTGGAGAAAGAGAAAGAGCAACTCGAGGATGAACTGGGGGATCTGGAGTCGTCCTTGCGCTCCGCAAACCGATCGATGCAGGAAATGGCCGGCCTTGCCGCGATTGTAGGTCCTGCCGCACTCCCGCGCTGCACGGTGGTTGGTTCCCTTCCCTGGTATCACCACCAGCCCAACTGCAGCATGTTTCGAGACAATTTTTTAGTCGTCGAAGATAAGATCCGGGCAAAACAAAAGGAGATCCGCAGGACGCTCCGGGAAATCGACTCGCTCACGAGCGATTGGAGGACGGAGCTCTCCAATCTTCAGATCCAATTCAACAAGTCCACCAACCGAGTTGCCTCTGCGAAGGGCAGGTACAACCAGACTCAGATTGAAATTGAAAAACTCAAAATGCTTTCCTCCAGCTTGCTTCGCCGGGAGCAGCAGGAGGCCGCCCTGAAAGCGCTGATGGACGGCATTCGCCAGCGCGTGGCGGCGTACGCCAACCCGATGCCCGCTGGCGTTGCTGTCCGCGTCAGCCCGTATCCGGGTGGATTCCTCCCGCCTCTCGCAGGAGGAGCGGCCCCCTCCGGCACCAATCCAGCTCCAGCGCCTGCCTCCCTTCCCCCCGCGCGGCCCGTTACAGCCATCCCATCGGAAGTTGACAACCTCTTCAAAGATTTCCCCCGGCAAAACCCCGGGCAACCCGTCCCAAAAGGGCTCCCCCGGCCGGGCTTGATGCCAGAGCGCAACGCAGAAGTATCCTGGAGCGACAGAGCATCTGAGGCATGGGCCCGGGCGCGGGAATACACGCGCCAGCGTCTGGCCAGCGTCAAGACACCGGACGCACTTTCAATGCTCCAAAAATCCAAAGATGCCTACTTGGAAAAACAACTCGACTATGGTGCGCCGACGGCAGAGAGCTTCCTCTCGGAAAAAGTCACCGCTTCATTGAACTCGCTTCTGGGCGTCGATGAACCCCGCAACGGAGGCCTTCTCGAAACGGCCCGACTCGAGCTTTTTAAAAAATCCAGTGAAAAGGCCGCAGAGGAAGTCACAACCTTTGCCCGCAAAAAAATCACCGAAAAAATTTATAACGCGCTCGAGAAACAGGAGCCCATCGATCCGGATGATCCGGTGGCCCAAGCGCAGCGGGAATTCGAAGTCGCTTCAAGTCCCAGCACGCTCGCCTACCACACCTTCCCATTTGTTGGAGGAAAGGCAATTCAGGGGGTGCGCGAATACTTCAACGAGGTTCATGAGAAATTCTGGAACTATTTTGATCTCTCCACGGATCAACTCCTGCGAAACGCTCAAAAGACAGAATAAAAACCCACATGAAAACGCTCCTCGGTTTTGTGGCGGGCGCGTCCCTGGGCGTTGCCGCAACACTCGGCTTCCAGCGCTTAGGAAACCCAAACCCTGCGGGGGCAGAAGTGCAGCCCGGGGAGCCAACAACCTCCACCGCAGGGGCGGCCCGCGAGGCGCGGACGGTTTTCGAGCGCACCCTGCTACAATTTCAGGCGGATAAAAATCTGCAAACCGCCCAGCAGGGATTCTTACGCAGTGCGGAACTCGACCCCTCCTATGTCCCGCCCCGGGTTAATTTAGCTAAACTCGCGGAAAGCCAGGACGATTGGGATGGAGCAATCCAATGGCAGCAGCAGGTCACCCAAACCGCGCAGCCTGCGGTAGCCGCGAAGGCGCAGGAGGATCTCAACCGCCTCCGAAAACTCAAACTCGAGTGGTCGACGGACTCCGGAAAGCGGGAGATTCAGTTCAATAGAGCACTCAGTCGTTCGAGGGTACTCATCGAATCAAACGATTTTGCGGGTGCCTCCGAGGAGGCTGAACGAGCCGCACAAATTCAGGCCGACCGACACGAGCCGTATGTAATGCAGGCTCAAATTGCCGCGCGTCAGGGTAAAGCGGCCCAGTCCAAAGCTTTTCTTCTTAAAGCCAAGGAACGTGCTCCCAGTCGAACAGCATCGGATATCGAGGAAACGATTCGGAATATCGAAAACGATGCAAAAATTTCCGAACTCACGGCCGCAGGGGAAACCGCGCTGACGAAACAGGACTTTGTTCAGGCGAGCGAATGCTTTCGGGAAGCATTCAAACGCAGTCCCACGCGGGAGGACCTCGGACTGCGTGCCGCCATGGCAGACAGTTTATCCAAACGGCTCTCCGGCGCGGAGACCTTGCTTCAAGCACTCGTCACATCCCACGATCCGCAGATCCGGAGGGAGGCGACGCTCCTGCTGGCCGGTGTTCAGGACTTGAAGCGGGTTTCTCAAGAGATTGAAAAACTGGGTGGTGCCTCCGAATCCGGACACAAAAACAAGGCAGGCAGCGCATCCCCGGCCCCTGCCCCCATTGAAACCGCGCCGCGCAAAAAAACACCGGACGCGCAGGCCCCATCTTCTACAGAGAACCGCGGGTACCGGGTCACCACGGTGGCGGGTGGACCCGGCCAGTGGCTGGCTGTTGTGACCCAATCTGCCTACGGAGGCGCTCCGGATGCAGTCGCCGGTCCGGGTCCCTGGCCCGCAGACTGGATCCGCGATCGCGTTTCGGAGGGGTATTTCATCACCCAGGTTGCGGGTGAAGATGAGAACTGGGTGGTCACCGCGAGCCGCGGGACGCAGTTTTCAGGGCAACAGTTTTTCGGGCCCGGGAAATTTTATGAACCCGAGGGAGACGATCAGAATTTGGGGTCTGGGGAGTTTTCTCAACGCCAGATTGCCGGCGCGATGGTGAATGGCTACCGCATCACGAGCGTGGCGGGTTCGGGCTCTTCGTGGGTTGTTGTCATGTCCAAGGACTCGGGCCTCGGGCGGCAACGTTTCACCTACCCCACGGAGTTCTCCGCGAAAAAAGAGGACTGGATCAAACAAAGATGGGACGAGGGATACTCGATTACGCAGTTGGGCGGGACTCTCCGCGGGGACGGTAAAAACGTGGTAATTGTCATGAGCGAGGGCAGCGGCATCACCGAGCAAACCTTGGAGGGGCCCGGTAGTTTCCCGACGGACTGGATCGAGCAGAAAAAAAAGAATGGCTACGCCATCACCTCGGCAGCGGGTCTTCAGGACTGGCTGGTGGTAATGTCCAAGGGCGGGTGGAAAGGCTCGCAGGTCTACGGAAAGCGGGCCGAGTTTCCCTCCAAAACGATCGAATCCAACCGTTAAAGAACGGACTGACTAAGGCACACGGAACGTGGGGCTGATACCGACGCCATGGAATATGTCAGGGAATGAAGTCCAATTTATCGAATCCTTTCCCGGGCATTTTTCCCGGTTCCGCAAGCCGAGAGGCGCCGCCCACGGTGTCGCGAACTTCCAACTCCCCCCCCTCAGATTGGTTACGGCTGAGGCCGTTCAATCCCAACGCGGCTCCATCCCCAGAAGATGGCGCACAAAAAAAGGATATGCGGCGGCGAAATACGTACGGATGTTCCCCCGCGCCATGGCCCGCTCCAGGAAGCGCCAGCAGCTCAAAGTCCTTGTCCGCACCCACCAGCGCGCGCACAACCTGCAGAGTGGACGCAGGGTCCACATTCCGGTCCAACTCCCCGAGGATGAGCAGCAGCCTGCCCCGAAGTTTCGCCGCGTGTGTCACATTGGAATTCTCGGCGTACTCGGCACCTGCGGGCCATCCCATCCACGCCTCATTCCACCAAAAAGTGATAAAGTGAAAATGCTTTTCGGCCCGTTTCACGCGCGATACGGCCAGATCTATTATTCAAAGCCCGTTTTTACCGCTGACAGTCTCGGTCGGTGGCACCATCTCGCAGTGACTTACGACAATGTTTCGGGCACGGCACTGCAACACTTCGACGGCAAGGAAGTTGGCCGCGAGGTTTCGGCATTGCATCAACCGGGCCGCCCTATCGTGCTTGGTCCCTGTGAGCTGGGCAACTGGGGCCTGCCAACCCAAGGTCACCCGTTCCCCATCCGTTCGCTAAGCGGGGCCATCGACGAGTTCGCGATCTATCACGAAGTGCTTAGTCCTTCGGAGATTCAGACCCTCTTTGAACAGGCGCAAGTCAAGTGAACCAAACCACCGCGCCCATGATCATGCCAAGACCTCCACTTTCTAGCGCCAGATGGCCCTCGTCACCGGTGCCAGTGGCCGCGGGAGCAGTGACCGCGGCAGTGCGCACCAGCATCCACGACATCGCCCACGCCGCGCGGTTCGCGTGCCACCCAGACTCCGGCTTCATGTCCGGCGAGGTGCGGATGGTTGATGGCGGCTGGAGTCTGGCTTGAGGCATATGCTGCGAAGAGCATGAAACTCACACCCCTCATCCTTCTGTTCGTTGGTGCCGCCTGGCCATTGCGTGCCCAGAACACGGATGCCGAAGTCTTGTTTGTACATCGCATCTCGCCACTCTTTCACGAGAAGTGCCTCGCCTGTCATGGTAAGGATGAGGCGAAGATCAGGGGCGGGTTGGATATGCGCACGTCTTCAGCCGCGCTTAAGGGTGGTGACAGTAAAAAATCGGGGTACATCGCTGGCAAGGCGGAGCAGAGTCCGCTGTATCTCGCGGTGACGCGGACCCACGATGAGTGGGAGGCAATGCCCCCGAAAGAGGCGGACAAGCTGCGGCCGGAACAGATCGCATGGATCAAAGACTGGATCGTGGGCGGTGCGCCGTGGCCGGATGAGGCGCGGCAAAAACAGATCGCCAAGGCAAACGAGGTGAAGTGGTCCTCGGAGGATGGCATCACGGTGAAGACGACAGGGGCCTTGTCGCCGGAATGGGCGAATCGGAAATACAACCC
>JBILWF010000234.1:0-5088 GCA_044370075.1 Chthoniobacteraceae bacterium
CGTCAGTCAACTTTTGAATCTCTTTCTCGTAGCCAGAAACCGCGTCCTCGGGGACGGCATTTTCCTTGCCTGCTTTTTTAATCGCATCCATGGCATCGCGCCGTGCTGCACGCACCCGCACACGGGCTTCCTCGGCCATCTGCTTGACGCCCTTCACCAAATCTCGCCGGCGCTCCTCGGTCAGCGGCGGAATCGGCAGACGGATGAGCTTTCCATCGGTCACCGGATTGATTCCGATCTTGGATTCCTTGATGGCCTTTTCGATGTCCTTGGTCGTGCTCGCGTCGAAGGGTTGGATCACGATAAGGCGCGGTTCGGGCGTGCTGATCATGGCCAACTGCTTCAGTTTCATCGAAGAACCGTATGCTTCCACATCCAGATGCTCGACCAGGGCAGGGGATGCTTTGCCCGTGCGCACCGCCGCGAATTCGTGGGTTACATAGTCAAAGCCCTTTTCCATGGCCGACTCCGCTTCGAGCATAATTTCTTCAGGATCCATAAACAGAAAACAAAAGGAGAGTGGATGTCGCGTCAACTCGGACACCGCCGGAAAGGCACTTATCCCACCGACTCCCGTGAGAAAAGGCCGAAGCGCGCCTGTTTTGTCCTTCGGCGCGCCTATTCCGTGGTCACCGTCGTGCCCACAGGCAGTCCCAGCACTGCGTTGCGGATATTGTTGGGTGTCATTAAATCGAACACCACAATGGGCACGGAGTTGTCCATGCACAGCGTGAAGGCGGTCGAATCCATCACCTGGAGGCGCTTGGATAGGGCTTCCGCGTAGGTGATTTTCTCGTAACGGGTCGCGGTGGGGTCTTTCTTGGGATCCGCCGAATAAATGCCGTCCACCTTGGTTGCCTTGAGAATAACTTGGGCGCTGATTTCGCTCGCGCGCAGGGCCGCAGTGGTGTCGGTGGAGAAAAACGGGTTCCCGGTCCCCGCCACAAAGATCACGACCCGTCCGAGTTCGAGGTGCCGCATCGCGCGGCGGCGGATGAAGGGTTCGGCGACGCTTTGGATCGGAATGGCGGTCTGCACGCGGGTGGCCACGCCCATCGCCTCGAGGGAAGACTGCAGCGCCATGCCGTTGATCACCGTGGCAAGCATGCCCATGTAATCGGCCGTGGTGCGTTCCATGCCCCGGTGGCTGGCAGTTAGGCCGCGCCAGATGTTGCCTCCGCCGATGACAATTGCCACCTCCACACCCATGGAGTGAACTTCTTTGATCTGGCCGGCGACCTGCGCCACGATTTGAGGTGAGATGGACTCGAGACTCCCGGGTTCCTTGAGCGCTTCGCCGCTGATTTTGAGAACAACACGTTGGTACTTCGGCTTTGCGGAAGAAATGGAGGATTCGGCCATGAGCTCGGATGATGCACCGAAGAGGGCCGTACTTGCAAAGTCCAAACCGCTGCGAAAAGCCCGTCGGACGGATCGCGGGGTACGCAGCGCGTTGGGAAAATTAGGCCCGCTGACTTGCACCATGCCGCGGGGGCGGCACAGACTGCGCGCGATGCTTTCAAACCGCCTCCAGCAAATTCTCCACGTCAAAGAACAGGAAGTGGCCCGGTTGCTGCCGCGGGCCCAGCACCTGCGCAATTCCGCGCTGCAGCGCAACGAGTTTCGCTCTTTTTCCGCGGCGCTGGACCAGGGGCCCGGTGCGCTCGGTTTGATAGCGGAGGTCAAGAAAGCCAGTCCTTCCGCCGGCGTGATTGCCTCGGAATTCGAGCCTGTGGCCATCGCCAAAGCCTACGAAAGCGCGGGTGCCCACGCCCTCTCGGTGCTCACCGATGAACAGTTTTTTCAAGGCAGTCTTTCGTATCTTTCCCGGATTCGCTCCGCGGTGAATCTCCCCATCTTGCGCAAGGATTTCATCATCCACGAGGTTCAGATTGCCGAGGCCTCGGTGGCAGGGGCGGACGCCATTCTCCTTATTGTGGCAGCCCTCGAGCAGGACCGTCTGGCGGCGCTTTACGAGGAGGCGCAGGTGCTCCAACTCGATGTTTTGGTGGAGGTTCACACAGAGGGGGAGCTGGACCGGGCCCTCGCTTTGGAATGCCCCCTAATCGGGATCAACAACCGAAACCTGACCACCTTTGAGGTGGATCTTGCAACCACGGAAACCCTCAGCGAGGAGGTGCCTGAGGGGGTTTTGCTTGTGTGCGAGAGCGGGCTCAAAACCCGGGGGGATTCGCAGCGGGCGTTTGCCGCGGGCTGCAACGCAATTCTCGTGGGCGAAAGCCTCATGCGCAGCGGGGACGTCGCCGCTCAGGTGCGCGAGTTGCTCGCGGTGGAGTAGGTTTTCAGCTGGGCGCGAAAGCGGTATGAGCCTGTCCGGGGCCCGCAGGGTCGCGAAATGGTCGCTGCCTGCCGCTAAAATTGGCGGGCTCCCGGGCGTTTTCTCCCGCTGGTTTTTGACGGAACAGGGGGACGATTGAAGGGAAAAGAAACAATCCTTCCCTTGCCACGGGTAGTTTCGCCTCCTAGAAACAGCGCTTCCGCAAAGCCGTTTCCGAATTTTTCGGGGGGTGGGGCGAGGACTCGGAGAAGTTCCGGGTTTGTTGCGGGCGGGGTCTCGCAACCCCCGGTATCCAGAAGAATTTTTGATCGAAAATCCATGAACATCCACGAGCACCAAGCCCGCCAACTCTTCGAACGATTCGGTGTCGCCACTTCCAAAGGAACGGCAGTCACCACCCCCGAGGAGGCGGAAAAAGCGGCCGCCGCGCTGTCCGTACCCAATCTGGTTGTGAAAGCCCAGATTCACGCCGGGGGCCGGGGCAAGGGCGCTTTCAAGAATGGGTTCAAAGGCGGGGTGCATGTGTGCAAATCCCCGGTGGAGGCGCGGCAGTTGGCTGAGAAAATGCTCGGCGAGGTGCTGGTAACCCACCAGACCGGCCCTGATGGAAAGCGGGTTAACCACCTCTTGGTGGCTGAAGCGGTGGACATCTCCCGCGAGTTGTATTTCGCCATCCTTTTCGACAGGGCAACTTCCGGGCCCATGATTATCGCAAGCACCGAAGGGGGCATGGATATTGAAGCCGTTGCGGAAAAAACCCCGGAGAAGATACTCCGTATTCCCGTGGATCCCCTCCTGGGCATCCAAGCGTATCAAACCCGCAAAATTGCGGCGGCGCTGGGGTTGCGCGGTGCCCTGATGACTCAGGCTACGAAGCTTTTCACCGCCCTGTATCGGGCATTCATCGAGAGCGATTGCTCTCTGGTAGAGGTAAACCCGCTGGTGGTTACGCCCGACGGACGGCTTCTGGCGCTGGACGCAAAGTTTAACTTTGACGACAATGCACTCTACCGGCAGCCCTCCATTGTGGCAATGCGGGACAAGGAGGAGGAGGACCCGCGCGAGGTGGCGGCCAGCGAGTTTAACCTCAACTACATCGGGTTGGATGGAAACATCGCATGCCTGGTCAATGGAGCGGGTCTGGCCATGGCCACGATGGACATCATCCAGTTCGCCGGCGGAAAACCTGCCAACTTCCTGGACGTGGGCGGCGGGGCGACCAAGGAGCAGGTGGTAGCCGCATTCAAGATCATCCTATCCGACAAACATGTGCAGGGGATCTTGGTGAATATTTTCGGGGGAATCATGGATTGCAATGTTATCGCCTCGGGCATTGTCGAGGCGGTGAGGGAGGTGGGACTCCACCTGCCGTTGGTGGTGCGTCTGGAGGGCAATAATGTGGAGGCTGGAAAGAAAACGCTGCAGGAAAGCGGCTTAACCATTGAGAGTGCCGCGACCCTCGCCGAGGCGGCCGGGAAGGTCGTTGCCGCCGTGCGCTCTGCTTAACCCTTCCGCGCGGCCCGCCCTTACCGGGGCCGCGAGTCTCACACACTTTTACACCGAAAAAACATGGCAATCCTCGTTACTCCTCAAAGCCGGATTTTGGTTCAGGGAATCACCGGCAGTTTTGGCGCAAAACACGCCCAACTCTCCCTCGATTACGGCACCCAACTGGTGGCCGGGGTCACCCCCGGCAAAGGCGGACAGTTTTTTGAACACGCCGGACACAAGGTTCCAATTTTTGACACCGTGGACGAAGCCGCCCGCGAGACAGGCGCCACCGTATCCGCTGTTTTTGTCCCCCCGCCCTTCGCAGCGGATGCCATCCTCGAAGGGGTTGATGCGGGGCTGGAGCTCATTGTGGCCATCACAGAGGGCATTCCGGTTAACGACATGGTGAAGGTTAAACGCAAACTGCAGGGGTTCAAAACGCGCTTGATCGGCCCGAACTGCCCCGGAGTGGTCACGCCGGGAACCGGCCCGCAATCCTCCGGAGGATGTCGGATTGGAATCGCTCCGGGTTACATCCATAAGAAGGGGAACGTGGGGGTGGTTTCCCGCTCGGGAACCCTGACCTACGAGGCAGTTTGGCAGCTCACTTCCCGGGGATACGGGCAGTCCACCTGCGTTGGAATCGGCGGGGATCCCGTAAACGGAACCTCGCACCTGGATGTGCTCAAAATGTTTAATGAAGACCCCGAAACCGAGGCGATCATTCTAATTGGCGAAATCGGCGGTTCCGCCGAGGAGGACGCGGCGGCCTGGGCGGCCGAACATTGTAAGAAGCCGATAGCCGGCTTCATCGCCGGAGCCACCGCGCCTCCCGGACGCCGCATGGGGCACGCGGGCGCGATTGTTTCGGGGGGGAAGGGGACCGCGGCCGGCAAGATTGAAGCCTTCCGGCGCGCGGGCATTGCCGTGGCCGAAACCCCCTCGGTTATGGCCGAAACCTTGCTTCGTCACTGGGGTAAGATTTAGGCTAAGTTGCCGCGTCGGATCGTCGAGACAGATTGAACTCTTAACACACCACCCACCATGCCACTCGTTGCCAAAGGTCTTGAAGGAATCGTTGCAAACACCACGTCCATCTCCGATGTGCGGGGCGACATCGGCCAGCTGATCTACGCCGGATACGACATCAATGAGTTGGCGGGGAGGGTTACTTTCGAGGAGGTCGTTCATCTTCTTTGGCACGGGGAGCTTCCCACGAAGGCTCAGCTCGAACAGATTACCGCCAAGCTGCGCGCCCAGCGCTCCCTCCCAGCGGAGGTCATCGCCTTTCTCAAAAG
>JBILWF010000236.1:0-5082 GCA_044370075.1 Chthoniobacteraceae bacterium
TGCAAGGCGTCGGCGGAGGATGATTGTCTAATTTAATGAAGCGAACACGCGCTCGCGAAACTTGTCCGCCTGGGTGTCCCGCCGGACCTCCATGCGTTCATTTCGCATTCATCCGCTCCCTGTCGCGACCCCTCCAGGGCACCCCGGGAATCGCCTGTTCTTAAAGGCGGGCGGAGAGGGACTGCACCCGCCGGTAGGCGAGGATGCGCGTATTGGCCGTGAGCAGTTGCAATCCGTGGACGCGTGCCGTCGCCACGAGTTGGCGGTCCACAGGGTCGGCGTGAAAATCTCCGGGAAGGGCATACGCTTCCAAGGCGGTCGCGTGGTCCAGGTCGATGGTTTGGAGTTTGAGCGCGCGCATGGATCGGTTCATCCACTCCGACAGTGGGCAGGCGAGGGTGATCTCGCCCCGCGCAACCAGCCGGGCAATTTCAAGGCTCGACACGGGGGAAACCCACCGCTCTGTGGCGGGGTGGAGCAAAATCTGCCGGCATTGGACTCCGAGGGATTCGGAGTCCTCCGCGGCCCAGATCCAAACATGGGTGTCCAAGAGGACCTTCACGGGTTCATTGCCACCTCATTCATTTCCCACTCGCCGGCAAAGTCCGTCGATACCAATCGCGCATCGGAGGGGCGGCGTACCATCAGACCGGAGCATGCCCCGAGGACCACGCCCTGCCCTTGAATCTGCCGCGGGGGGAAGATTTCCGCCACGGCCACGCCCCGGATTGTGACGAGCACCGGTTCCCCTGTGTCGCGGACTTTTTTGAGGGTCGAAATCGCCTTCGCCTTAAATTCGGAGATGAGGATGGATTTCACAGTGCAATCCTACTTGGTCACATTGAGTTGGTCAAGTTACGGTAAAGAGGAAACGCGGTGCCGTTCCCCATCACCCACCCATACCAAATCCGGCCTCTGAGCCGGCCCCGGCGGGGCTTCTCCTATGCCAGCAGTTCGCGCAAAATCCGCGCCTCTTCCACGCCGGTCAACCGCTGGTCGAGTCCCTGGTACCGGAACGTCAGTTTGCGGTGGTCCATTCCCAGCAGATGCATGAGCGTTCCGTGCAAATCGCGCACGTGCACCGGATTTTCCGCAACCGAATGCCCGAGCTCGTCGGTGGCACCGTACTGCACCCCGGGGCGGATCCCTCCACCCGCCAGCCACACCGTAAACGCCTCCTTGTGGTGATCCCGCCCCGCGCCGTCCGGGCTCTCGGTTCCCTGCAGCATCGGGGTGCGCCCGAATTCGCCCGCAAAAACCACGAGGGTGGATTCGAGCAATCCGCGGCTTTTGAGGTCCAGCAGCAGTGCCGCGATGGGTTGATCGACCTCCCGGCAGAGACTGGTCAAACGCCCGTGCATGCTTCCGTGCGTGTCCCAGTCCCGGTGAAACAACTCCACAAAGCGCACGCCCTCCTCCACCAGGCGCCGCGCCAGCAGGCATTGGCGCGCAAAATTCCCCCTGCCGTATGCCGCGAGGGTGGCGGGGGATTCCCCCGAAAGATTCATCAGGCCGGGCACGCTGGTCTGCATGCGGAAGGCCATTTCGTACTGCTGAATGCGCGTGAGAATCTCCGGATCCTGCATCCGCGCGTGCTGCTGTGCGTTGAGTTCGCTGATCCCATCCAGCACCTTCCGGCGCCGGGCGGAGTCGACGGCGGCGGGGTTTTGGAGAAAAAGAACGGGCTCGCCCTGGCTGCGAAACTCAATGCCCTGGTGGACGCTGGGTAAGAAGCCGCTTCCCCACAGGTTTGCTCCGCCTCCGGGGAGGCCGCCCGAAACAAAGACCACGTAGCTGGGCAGATCCCGGTTGAGGCTGCCGAGTCCGTAGTCGACCCATGCGCCCAGCGAGGGATTGCCCTGCCGGTTGCGCCCCGTGTGGAAGGCCAACTGCGCCGGAGCATGGTTGAACTCGGAGGTGGTCATCGAGCGGATGAAGGTCATCTCATCGGCGACCTGCCCCAGATGCGGCAGCAGTTCGCTCATCCACGCCCCCGAGCGGCCTTGCTGCTCAAAACGGTATCGCGTGCCCAGCAGCTTGGGGTGGCCCCGCAGAAAAGCGAAGCGCTTGCCCTCCACAAATTCCTTGGGCGCCGGTTGCCGGTCGAACTTTTGGAGCACCGGTTTGTGGTCGAACAGATCCAGCTGCGAGGGGGCCCCCACCATGTGCAGGAAAATCACACTTTTTGCCTTTGCGGCGTGTGTTTGGAAAAGCCGTGCGGGCGCTGGAGCCGCCGTCTGCGCCGGGGCGGTGCCGCGCGCCGCTGTCCCGAGCAGTTCCTCGGCCGCGAGCGCGCCCAGCATCAGGCCGCCGCCTCCGAGCAGGGTGCGGCGATTCCAGAAAAAGTCGGGGTTTGTGCCGGGGGCTTTTGGGTGCAAAGGGTTCATCCGCGGTGCAGGGTTTCGTGGAGGTTGAGGATGAGCGTGGCCGCGTCTTCAAAGGCTTTGATTTCATCCGCAGGCTTTCCAGCGGCCTCGCTCACAATGCGTTCCAAAACGACCCGCTCTGCCTTGTCCGGATGCCGGGATAAAACCGTGCGAAAACCGCGCACCAGTCGTTCGGCGGGTGTGCCCGGAAACTCGGTGTGCATGCGTTTTCCGAGCGCGCGCGCCGCCTCCACAAACGCCTCGTCGTTGAGCAGCACGAGGGCCTGAATCGGGGTGTTGCTTCGTCCGCGTTGGAGGGTGCAGGCTCCGCGGTCGGGGGCATCGAAGGCGGCAAAGGCCGGGTAGTGGTTGTTGCGCTTCCAGACCGTGTAGATTCCGCGCCGGTAGCGGTCCTCGCCCGTGGAAGCGGCGTACCGGGTGGGGCCCTTTCCGGCAGCCGCGCGCCAAACGCCTTCGGGCTGGGGCGGATAGACCGGGGGACCGCCCATTTTTCGCGAAAGCAGTCCACCCGCTGCAAGGGCCACATCCCGGATGGTCTCGGCGTCAAGGCGGTGGCCCGGATGCCGCCAGAGGCCTTCGTTGGGGGCGTCTTTTTCGAGCGCATCGGGGTGCAGCGCGGCGCTGCGGCGGTAGGTGCTCGAGCACACGATCCGTTTCAGGAGCGCCTTAACCGACCAGGCATCCGTGTGCACAAAGTTCACCGCCAGCCAGTCGAGCAACTCCGGATGCACCGGGGCTTCACCCTGTTTTCCAAATTCCTCCAGCGTGGGGACAATGCCCCGACCAAACAGTTCCGACCAAATCCGGTTCACGGTCACCCGGGCGGTGAGCGGATGCCGCGGATCGACCAGCCAGCGGGCCAGCGCAAGGCGGTCGTTTCCCTCGGGGGTGAGTTCCCCGAAGAGGGCGGGCACTCCGGGCTGCACCTCGCTTCCCTTGGAGAGAAAGTCCCCGCGGCGCGCGATGTGGGTGGGTCTTTTTTCGCGCATCTCCAGCATCACGCGCGTCTTGGGCGCGGCAACGGGGGCGAGTTTTTGGAATGCAGCCTCCGCCTCCCGCACCCGGCGTCCCGCCTCGGCGTCCCTCGCGAAGAGCGCCTTATGCAGCGTCTGGTAATCGGCCAGCTCGCGTTTTTCCTCGGGCAGTAGCAGGGCTTCCTGGGCTTCCATGCTCATTTTCTCAAGGCGGGCGGCGTTTTTTTGAACCGCCTCACACGTGGGCCGCATGTGTTCGCGCACCGCGTCCATGGCGGCGGCGGCGGCTTTCTCGAGCGGTTCCCACGCGCTGCGGCTCGACTCGGGGCGGGGCAGGGTCAAGTCGGGCCCTAGGTAGAACATGCCCGCGCCGCGTCCCTGGCGGCTCTCGAGGGGGGTCTGGTTGAAGTACGCAAAAAGCCCGTAGTACTCCCCGATGCTGATCGGATCGTACTTGTGATTGTGGCATTGCCCGCAGCCGAGCGTTGTCCCCAGCCAGACCGATCCCAGCGTGTTGACGCGGTCCACGACCTGTTTGTAGTGGTCCTCGAGGGGGTCGGTGCCGGCTTCGAGGTTAAGCGGCGTGTTGCGCTGAAAACCGGTGGCCACGCGCTGCTCGATTGTGGGGTCGGGCAGCAAATCTCCAGCGAGTTGTTCAACGGTGAACCGGTCAAAAGGCATGTCGGCATTGAGGGCCGCAATCACCCAGTCGCGAAACGGCCACAGCGAGCGCAGTTCGTCCCGCTGGTAGCCTTCGGAGTCGGCGTACCGTGCGGCGTCCAGCCACGGCCGCGCCCAGCGCTCCCCGTAGGCGGACGAAGCGAGGTAGGCGTCCACGGTTTTCTCCCAGGCGGCGTCGGAGGGATCGCGTAAAAAGGCATCCACTTCCCCCACGGCGGGAGGCAACCCGGTCAGATCGAGGCTCAAGCGCCGGATCTGGACGGCGGGATCCGCATCGGGGTTGGGTTGGATGGCCCGCCGTGCGAGTTTGGCGTGAATGAATGCGTCGATTTCCGAGCGGAGAGTGCCCGCCGGGGAGGCGGGTGCCGGGGCCGGCACCGCGGGCAGGCGGGGCGGGACGTAGGCCCAGTGTTTGGCGGGCCGCCAACCGTCGTCTTTCCACGCAGCTCCCTGGTCAATCCAGGAACGGATCAGGCTGATTTGGTCGGGGGTAAGCGGATCGCCCTTGGGGGGCATCCGGTGTTTGGGATCCTGAGAGGTAATCAGGCGGACCATCAGCGAATCGGAGGCCTTGCCCGGAGTGAGAATTTTTTCGCCGCTGTCGGCGGGCTGTTGGGCTCCGTAAAAATGATCCAGCGCGACGCCGCCCTTGCGTGTTTCGGTGTCGTGGCAGTCCATGCACCGGTCCTCGAGTATGGGCTGGATCTGGGTGGCAAAATCCACGGGGGCGCCGTGTGTGGGTGCGCCGGGGGTTAGCAGAAAAACTGCGGCACACGCGGTGGAAAGTAATCGAGGAACCGTGAACATGCGGGAAAACAGGGCGCACGGGGATAACCCCGCGGAGGGAAGACGGTTTCGAAAAAGAAACCTGCTGCGATTGAAAATCGGGCTTCCTCTGGAGGCCCGCATGACCCGGAGCTGTCGTCCCCGGTCCGTGGGTTACGTTCTTTTCTTCGGGCATCGTTGCCGGACCGGGGCGGGCGCGACGGTTTGATCCGCGGGATCAACGATGCTGGGGGGAATCCCAAACGGGAGGTTGC
>JBILWF010000237.1:0-5081 GCA_044370075.1 Chthoniobacteraceae bacterium
TGTGGACAAACTGCTGGAAGATCCGGGTTACGGGGAGCGCTGGGGGCGTCACTGGCTGGACACCGCGCGGTACTCCGACACCAAGGGACAGGAGGGCTTCCGCGGCCCCGACTACCGTTACGCCTACGCGTGGTCCTACCGGGAATGGGTCATCAATGCCATCAACAGGGACATGCCCTATGACCAGTTCGTCTTGAATCAGATCGCAGCGGATAAAATTCCCAACAACGCGAAGGAAAATTTGGCTGCTCTGGGCTTCCTCACCGTGGGCCAACGTTTCGGTTCCAAGGATGACATCATAAATGATCGCATTGACACCGTGGGCCGAGGCTTCCTCGGGCTGACCATCGCATGCGCGCGCTGCCACGACCATAAGTTTGATCCAATAACCGCCGCCGATTACTACGCCCTGCGCGGCATTTTCGACAGTTGCACGGAACCGCAGGAGGGACCGGTGATCGCGGGAGACCCAAATTCCCCTGCTTACATTGCTTTCACCCAAAAGCTGGACCAGATGGAGAAAAAATCCATCGAGGCCTACTACGCAACACAGAGGGAAATCGGAGACAAGTGCCGCAAAAACGCCGCCGCCCTTTTCGAAGGTCTCTGGATGCTTCAAGGACCCGGCGCCACGGACGAGGACAAAAAAGCCTCCACGGAGTTCTTCCAAAAACATGGCACCAGCCAACGGGAGGCTTCTGAAACTCTTGGACGGCACTTCCGGAACAACAACAAGTTCGTAGGCCCTTTCCTGCGCCTTGGGCCCACTCCGGAGAAAGACAACCGGGATCGGCTTGTGAAGCTCATGCTGGAGGGAAAGAGTAAGGAAAAATTCTCCCCGTATGTTTTGGAGTTCCTCAAGAAGCAGCAATCGCTTCCGAGCGACCGCAAGGGTATCGCAGCGCTGTTTGCGCAGTTTATGGCCGAGTTCGAGCCCCAGGTTCCCTCGTTGTTCGCCGCTCTCAAGGACCCCAAGAAGGAGCTTAAAGATCTTCCGGACAAGGATCTTCTGGAGCTGGCGGCATTCCCCATGCCGCTCGCCTTGGGTAAGGACATGGATCTGGACCGAATCCGGGAAGACATCGGCCGGTGGGGACAGCGCCTAGGCGGCATGCTGGATGGCCGCACGCAGTTGGCGAAAATCAACGAGCTCAAGCTCACCTTCCGCGGCGGTCCAGTCCGCGCCATGACCTTGGAAGATCTGCCCAAACCCAAGGATTCTCCGCTCTACCCGCGCGGAAACGCTCCGAAGAAGGATGATCCCGTCAAAATCATCCCCCGGCGTTTCATCGAAGTTTTGAGCGAAAACCGGGACCCGAAACCCTTCTCCAGCAACGACAGCGGTCGATACGAGCTCGCCCAAGCCATTGCTAACAAGGCCAACCCACTCACGGCGCGCGTGATGGTAAACCGCGTTTGGATGTATCATTTCGGGGAGGGATTGGTGCGCACACCGGACGATCTGGGCAACCAAGCGGGCAATCCATCGCATCCGGAGCTTCTGGATTTTCTCTCGTCCTGGTTCATGGATGACTACGGCCCCCAGAAGCCTGCCTGGTCGGTGAAGGCTCTCCACAAGGCCATCATGCTTTCAAAGACTTACCAGCAATCCAGCCAAACTGCCCTTAAGGGCGGTTCTCAGGGGGGCTATGAAAAAACAGACCCCGCGAACAACTTGCTCTGGCGGGCAAACGTACGCCGCCTTGACTTTGAAGCCTTCCGGGATTCGCTCCTGAGCATGGCCGGAATTCTAGACCGCTCGACCGCCGGTGGACCGTCCTTCAACGTCACCGACGAGCCTATTATCCCGCGCCGTTCGGTTTACGCTTACGTCGACCGCGCTGCAATGCCCGACCTGCTCATGCAGTTCGACATGGCAAACCCGGACCAACCCAACACGAAACGAACCTCCACGGTGGTTCCTCAACAGGCGCTCTTTCTGATGAACAGTCCCTTCGCCGGTTTGGTGGTGCAAAACATCGTAAAGCGACCTGAAGTGGTCCAAGCCGTTGGAGCGGAACGCAACACGGACAAAGGAATTACTGCTATATTCCGTATTGTGCTCCAACGCAGCCCGACCCTTTTGGAACGCCAGATGGCCCTCGCGTTTCTGGTGAACGAAAACCAGAAACAACAGCAAGCCGTAGCCTCCAGCGCACAGCTCACCAAGGAAGCAGCGGATTTTGCCAACAAAAAACTCAAGGGTGCCCAGACCAACAACAACGCCCGAAAAGCGATTGTAAACGAAGGTGAACTCACCAAGCGCGTGGCTTTTTCGCCTTGGGAAACTCTCGTGCAAGCCCTGATCTTCGCCAACGAAGCGGCCTACATTAACTAACGCTCCGCAGGGCGCGGGAGGTTGCGGGCTATTCGTCCTCCTTCCGCGCGTGCCGCTGGAATGGCGGCACCATCCATTGACTTCCCGTGCGCGAGGGCTATCCTCGCCTCAGTGAATTCGCGCCTCACCTCCGCGCTGCCCGCCGATAAAACGATAGCCCTCAAACGGGCTTTCGAGCCCATTTCGGAGGGCCTGCAGGAGGTCGAAGACCAGATCCGCGCCCAAGCCCGGGCCTTCGACCCTGCGGTGGAGCCGTACGTGGCTTATGCGATTGAGAGCCACGGCAAACGCCTCCGCCCCGCACTCGCCCTTCTCGCAGGCGGTGCGACTGGCTCCATCCGCGCGGAACACGCCAACCTGGCTGTCATTGTCGAGCTCATCCACGCAGCCACCCTCGTCCACGACGATATCCTCGACCATGCGGAGCTGCGACGCAACCAACCCACTGCCAACGCCCGCTGGGGCAACTCCCTGGCCGTGCTTCTGGGCGACTGCCTCTTTGCCCACGCCCTGCGCCTGGCCGCCGCCTTCGACGACAATCGCATGTGCCGCCGAATAGCCGACGCCGCGAGCGAGGTGTGCTCCGGTGAAATCATCCAAACCCAGAGGCGCTTCGACCTCCACCTTTCCGTCCCGGATTACTTCCGTATTTTGGAAAAAAAAACCGGCGCCTTGTTTGCGGTCGCCACCGAATTGGGAGCCCTCCTCAACGGGGCTTCCACCGAAATCCAAACCGCCCTGCACCAGTTCGGCATGCGGCTCGGTACCGCCTATCAAATTTACGACGACTGCGTGGACCTCGCCGGTGAGGAGGACAAGGTGGGCAAGACCCTCGGAAGCGATCTGCGCCGGGGCAAACTCACCCTGCCGGTGCTGCATCTACTCCAAACCAGCGACGCCGCCGAACGGGCCCGGCTCTGCGGCATGATCGTAGAGGGACGCGAGGAAGACATCCGTTCCCTCATCGACACCACCGTTGCCTCGGGCGCCGTGCAGTACGCGGTTGCCACCGGCCGCCGCATGTTGGAGGAAGCCCGGGAATGCCTTCAGACGCTCGCCCATTCCCCGCATCGCGAGTCTCTTACCAGCCTCTGCGTCACTCTCGATGAAATGATTGCCCCGCTTGGCAATGTCTGAACCTGCCCGCACCGCCGGCCTGCGACGGTGCCCTGCTTATTTCGCCGGCAAAACCAGCAAACGCCGGCTCTCTTTGAGCAGCCACTCCAATTGCGAAAAAGGCTTTTTGGAAATGTTCTGCCATCGCAAGTATCCCGCCCCATCGAGGAGAAAGAGCCCGTGCAACGCCTGCTGCTCAAAATCGTCGTACGCCCGGTACATGCGAAACGCGGCCAGGGAAGGATCTGCCAGAAGCGGAAAGGGAAATCCCGCCCCCGACTTCGCCTGATCCGTGGTTCTGGGTAGATCCGCCATTGCCTCCGTGCTCACGGCATAAATCTCAATGCCCGCCTCCGCAAAACGCCCCGCCAGAGGCGCAAGCAAATTGAGTTGTTCAATGCAGTGCACGCAGCCGCTGCCGAGGTAGAATACCAGCAGTACCGGCTTGCCCTTCAGCGCCCCCAGTTCCACGGTCCCGCCCCGGTCGCATTCGAGATGAAACGCGGGCGCCAGCCGGGGTCTCCACCGGAAGGGTCCCAGGGCATCCAACTCCGGACGCACCCCCGCGTCCTTGCCTTCCGCCGCCGTTTGCCGCCAGTCCCCCTCCACACCCGCCGCCTGTGCAACCGGCTGCAGCCGGCCGAGAATCGGCAGCCCCTCATCCGCCCCGCCTGCCACCTTGCGCAGCTTGCCGAACCACTCCAGGGCCTCCGCCTTCACCCCCTCCCGCCACAGATGCCAAACCAACGCAGCCACGGGCAGCACCGACGCCTCGTTGCCCGTCGCCGCCTCACGGGCCAGCTTGAGCGCCTCCGCCCCCTGCCCCAAACGCTCCTTCACCACCGCGCGGCGCACCTTGCTCAACTCCTTGGCCCCTGCCAACTGGGCACCCGCCTCGTCCTGCTCCCCGGCTGCCAGCGCCACGGCAAGACACCCCTCGGCCACAACCGCGTCCACCTTCTCCACCCGGGGCCACTGCGCAGTCAACACCTCCCCGGCTGCACGCGCCGCATCCGCCGTCGGCTTCGACGCCTTGCGCGCCTCCTGCTCCGCGTGCTCCGCCGCCTCCAAACGTTCCATCCGCACCCGCTTGGAAAGCCCCTTCAAACGCTCCAAGTTCAGGGCCGCCTCTTCCGAACGCCGCAATTCACTCAGCGCCCACACCAGCGCACTCAACCGCTGGGCCTCGTCCACCACATCCTCCCGCTCCTCCAGATACGGCGTCCCCCGCAAATCCAAAAGCGCCTCCCACAGCTCGTAATCCACCAGCAACCGCACGAGCCGGCGTGCGCCCATCGCGTGGCTGGAACGCTCCCCGTCCACGCGCCCCCGCCCCAGCACGTGACTGTGCGGTGCAAGGCGCGGCAGTTCGATCAGATTCTTTGCAAGCACCTGCGCCTCACGCACTCGCCCCAAGTACCCCAGATTCTCCACCAGCCAGTCGTTGTTGTGCGCATAGTTGTGAATCTCATCCGGCAAAAGACGGTGTGCCTCCATCCACGCGTGATCCGAGCGCGCCGCCGCCTCCTGCTGCCATGCGGCATCCGCATACCGCTTCAAGCTGCTGAACGTGTGCCCCGGCATGTGCCAGAGATGCGCCGCAACCGGACCGCTCTGCCCGCACAAT
>JBILWF010000239.1:0-5068 GCA_044370075.1 Chthoniobacteraceae bacterium
AGTCTCCTCCAACACGCCCCGGAAATGGCCGTCCACGATGGTGTGCGTGGGAAAGTTGTTCACCCCGGAAAAGCCCATGTCCCTGACCTTGCCCAGCCAATGCCACATCCGGCGGCGCGGATCGGATGCGTGGACCCCGCAGATGACGGGGATTTCCTCGACCACGGGCAGCACCTCGTACTCGCCGATCTCCATGGCAATCGCGTTTGCATCCCCGTAGGCCATGAGGCCCGCCGTGGAGCCGTGCCCCATCATGCGAAAGCGGCCGCTGTTGTAGATGATGATCAGGTCGGCTCCGCCCTTTTCGATGAATTTTGCAGAGATGCCCGTGCCGGCTCCGGCTGCGATGATGGGGTGTCCTTTTTGGAGGGTCTGCCGCAGACGGTCGACGACTTCCTGTCGCGTGTACGGGTTGCCCTTTCCGGTCCATGGGTTTGGCATAACAGTGGCGCCTGGGATGGTTGATTGCGGGGAGAAGGCTACGGCGGGAATTTGAAAAACGGCATGCCATGGATGCACCAGTGCATGTCCAAAAAACACATTCCGGATTTTTTTCCGGCCTGTCCCCGCCGGCGCGCCTGCATCGCTTGGGGCTTTTTAGGGGCCGTTTCCGCGCTAAGATCCGAAAACGTTCCAGGAGGCAACGTATCCCAAAATGTTTGAAACCCACTTCCATGCCGACGTATCCGAGAATGCTCCGGACACGCGCGAAACGGTGCTCCGCGCAAGCGACTGCCCGCTTTTGGCCGAACACCGCATCGCCCATGCGGGGTGGATTCACACCAGCGCTCCCTTCCGGCGGGTACGCGTGCGTCCCTCCGGCAGCTACATTCAGGTCTGCCTTGCCGGGGAGGGCCAGATTTTGCTCGATGGCCGCTGGCAGGACACCGTTCCCGGCACGGTGTGTCTCGCGCCGCCCCGCGTGCTCAATGCATTTCACGCCGTTCCGGGAAAGGAATGGCATTTTTTCTGGGTGCGCTACACCGAGCCCCCGGGGGTGGAACCGGTGGTGCACGCGGCGTCACCGGTGCGGACGCAGTGCGATCCGGAGATCCTCGCCTCGGCGATCCGGGGTCTCTGGGCGGAAAGCCGGGGGGCTGCGGAGCCGCGGTTTCTGGCGCTGTGGCTCGACTTGCTGGTGGGGGAGGTACACCGCCTGAGCCGGCCGTGGCGCCGAAACGAGCGCCTCGCCGGCGTGTGGAGCACGGTGGCCGCAAACCTGGCCCATCCCTGGTCGGGAAAGGAACTGGCACGTCTGGCTCATTGCAGTGCGGAGCACCTGCGGAGGCTGTGCCTCCGGGAACTGGGCCGCACGCCGATGCAGCATGTGACGGCCCTGCGCATTCAGCGCGCGGCAAGCCGCCTGCTCTCCCCGGAGGCCAAGTTGGCCCAGATCGCCGAGGAAACCGGCTACAGCGACGGGTTTGTTCTCTCCAAGGTTTTCCGCAAGTGGACGGGTGCCTCCCCGGCGAATTACCGCCGGAACCAGAACCCGCGCATGCCCCCGCTTTAAAGGGATGCGCCCGGCGGGACGGCCCGGTCAAAAATGCGGCCTTTTAAAAATAGCTGTAACGCAGCTCCACCCGGCGCGGGGTTTTGCGTAAGGTCCGCGTGCTCAATCACTCTCCACATCCACCGCTGAATCCATGAAAAACCGGACACCCCTTTCCGTTCTGGCCGGAGCTTGCCTGCTCTTTTGCCCTCCAGAAGTCGGTCGCGCACAAAACGAAATTGGGTTTCTGGAGCGCTTCGTCCTCGCGAGCGACCGGCTCTCCGCGTTGGGAGAGCTCCTTCCCGGCTCGCCGGACTACTATTACTACCACGCACTGCACGCCCAAAACGCGGGAGATTCCGCGCGGTTTTTGGAGGTTCTTTCCGAATGGACCAAGCGTTCCCCGGGAGAAAATCCCGGCCGCCGCACGCTGCTCCACAGGCAGGCTCTTTTGGATTTCGACAAAAACCCGAAGGCCACCTTTGCGTACCTGCGGGGACAGCTCGCCGTGCAGTTCCCGCACACGCGCCAGACCCCGGACGCCCCCCCGGCGCTTCCCTCGCAGCTCAACGAGTCGCTGCTCTCGGTCGAGGCCTTTGAAAAAGACGCGCTCCGCGTCGACAACCTCTCCACGATCCCGCCGTACGCGCTGGATTCGTGGATTTCCCGCCACGCGTCGCTCTCCGACACGCAGCGGGCCGCGCTGCTCGATCGCATCGACTTTTCAGATTCTCCGGCCCTCGTGGACCTGCTGGCCTGGGACCTTAAACGGGAAAACGGCCGGGTATTCGGAAGCCGCCGCGTACACGCGCGCCTGTTCTCCGCGCAACTCGATGCGCTGGCGCAAAAAATCCCTGCTCTGGCCCAGGACGAAAAATTTGTGCACGCACGCCTGCGCAAGGTGCTTCCCGCGGCGGAAAGCGACATGGATTTTGATCCGGCCGCGCGCGAGGCGTGGCTGGATGCGGTGTGGAAACAGGTGGCCGGCCTTCCGCCCGCGTACAACTCGATCAAGGCCCATGTTCTGTACCGCCGGCTGGAGCATGATCGTAGCCGCGGAATCTACGACCGGGAACGATTTCTCGAGTATCTGAAGCTCCCCAAGCGCTCGGCCTACACCAACCCAGAGTGGCTCCATGCGGCGGCGACCCGGAGTGCGGAATGCAACCTCCACCAGGGCTTCCCCGATGCCTTTTCGGACCCGCGCCCGATCGGCTCGGACGAGGCGCTGGTACGTGAGTATTTTTTGCGTCTGTTCGACGCCGCGGCGAAGGCCAGACCCGCGGCGGGCGAAGAGCTCGCACGTCCGTTTTTGCCGTATGTGCAGTCGGAGTGGCTGCGCAACGTGCTTGCGGAGGCGCTGATCACGGGCGGGCACGGCAGCCCGGAAGCCTGGGCCTCCCTGCTCCCGCCAAACCGCTTTCAGGCGCTCAAGGAACGCATCGATGTGGAGTTTCCCGCGGACAATCCGGCTTTCATCGCCCCGGGCAAGGACGTGCGGTTTGACGTGTGGGTCAAGAACGTGCCCATTCTGGCGGTCAATGTGTACGAGGTGAACTCTCTGGACGTATTCCTGCAGCAAAAACGGCAGGTGAACACCGACCTCAACCTCGACGGTATGGTGCCCACGCTTCGCAAAAGCGTTCCTCTTGAGGAAAACGTTTTTCTGCGCCGGCGTACATCCATCACCCTGCCCGAACTCACCAACCGCCGGGGCGTCTGGCTGGTTGAGGTTATCGGCGGCAACCGCAGCAACCGTGCGCTGCTTCGCATCGGCCACTGGAGGAGCATCCACCAAAGCGACCCCGCCGGCGTGCGCGTCACCCTGCTGGACGAGAACCAGACGGTGGTGCGCGGCGCCGTGGCCTGGCTCGACGGACGCCGCATCGAGAGCGATCCCGCCACGGGGACCATCACGCTGCCATTTCTCGCGCCGGGCCCCGAACGGCCCGTGGTTTACTCCGACTCCAAGGGAGAGTTTGCGATGCTCGAATCGCTGCGGCCGCAGCCGGAGCAATTTCAGCTCGATGCCGGGTTTCATCTCGAGCGCGAACAGATGCTGGCCGGTGCGGACCCCGTTTTGGGAATCCGGGTGGCGCTGCTTTTGGGCTCGCTGCGCCTGGACCCCGCCCTGCTCAAGGAGAGCACCCTGCGGATACGCAGCACGACGCAATCGGGCGTGTCCTCCACGCTGGAAATTAAGGACCTCCGCATACCTGCCTTGGGAGTCCTCGAACAAAAAATTCACATACCCGAGGGCACCACCGCGCTCACCGCCGAGCTCTCCGCAAAAATGGACACCATCTCCCGAGGTGCGGGTGAGAGCGTCCCGCTTGCAGCCTCCCGCACGTGGACTCTGAACGGAATTGACTCCACGCTTTCCACCCAGCAGGCGTTCCTTTTCAAGCAAGCGGAGGCCGGTGAGGAGGCGTGGTTTTTCGAGCTGATCGGAAAAAACGGTGAACCCCTTGCCGAAAAAGATTTTGCCTTTTCCTTTTACCGCACAGGGTTTCAAACCCCGAGGCACCAGCGTCTCAAGACGGACCAAGCCGGTCGGATCCGCCTCGGAAAATTGACCGGCATCCAGCGCGTAGACGGCGGCGGACCAGGCATCGGTCAGCGCACATGGAACCTTCCCCTTCCGGAGACCTCCTGGCCCGCGCAAATCCACGCTGCACAGGGAGTGGAAATCCGGATCCCTGTTCTACCCGAGGGCGCGTGGGTGGACGACTGGTGCCTGGTGGAAAAACAACGCGATGAACTGCTGCGTTCCCTGCGTGAAAAAGTCAGCGTGGAGAAGGGCTTTTATGTGATCCGCGGGCTGGATCCCGGCGATTATCTTTTCAAAAACCGCCTCAAGGATGCGGCCGTCGAAATCCGTGTGACCTCCGCGCCGCGCGCCGGCGACTGGTTCATGGGGGACACCCGCCAACTGCAGGCGGGCAATGCTTCGGGGGGACTGCAGCTGGTCTCTATTCAAAAGGATGCGGAAGATCTCGCGATTCGCGTGGCAGGGGCCCACGGGCAAACCCGGGTTCATGTCGCGGCGCGCCGCTTTCTGGATCCAGACAACTTGCTCGAGAGTCTCGGACGCTTTGAGCGCTGGGGGCTCGCATCCAACTCCCCCGCGCGCCTCCCGAATCTCTATTCCGCGGGACGTCGCATCGGTGACGAGTACCGCTACATTCTCGAGCGCAAGAATGCGGAAAAATTTCCGGGCCTCATGCTTCCGCGGCCCGGCCTGCTCCTGAATCCGTGGGAAACCGGCGATACCGAGACGGCCGCTTTCAAGCAAACCAGCGGGGAAAGGGCCCTCGCCTCGAAGGGGGACCGCATGGCAAAAGGCCAGCTTCAGGCAAAAATCTCGGGCGCAGCGAAGGCCGCGGCGGATCGGGATGGCGAAGCCCCCAGCACGTCGCCGAATCTCCAATTCCTCGCCGAACCCGCGCGGGTTCTTTGGAACCTGAAGCCCGACGCCTCGGGCGAAATCCGGATTCCGCTCGCCGCACTTGGAGACCGGCACATGGTCCAGATTTACGCCGAGGACGGCCGCAATTTTGCGTGGCGCGAACTTGC
>JBILWF010000240.1:0-5055 GCA_044370075.1 Chthoniobacteraceae bacterium
CTCCCGCGCCGGCACTTTCTGCGCAGCAGCACCGCGCTCATCGCACTGCCCTTTCTCGAGTCACTCGGCTTCCGCCGGTTTGTTGCGGCGGCTCCGGCAGCCGCGCGCCCCAAACGCATGGTTTTTTTGGGCTTCGGATGGGGCGTGACCAAGGAGACGTGGTACCCTGATCCGAAACAAACCGGGACTGACTACGCCCTGCCCGAAGGCCTCAAGCCGCTCGCCGCGCATCAAAAGGACTTCACCGTCATCCAAAATCTTAACAACAAGTTTACCAACGAGGCGCACTGGGGCAGCACTTTCTGGCTCACCGGCGCAAACCGCTTTGGCGAGCCCGGGCAGACCTTCCACAACAGCGTCTCTGCGGACCAGGTTGCCGCGGAGGTCCTCGGCAGGGACACACGTTTCTCCTCCATTCAATTCACCTGCGACAACGGCGAAGAGTCCGGCCACGGCCCGGGCCTTTCCCTCGCATGGAACCGGTACGGCAAACCGGTTGCCGGCTTCACTAACCCGGTAGCTGCCTTCCACCGAATGTTTTCGGAGGAAACCACCCCCCTTGCACAGCGTCAGCGTCTTCTCAAACAACAGCGCAGCGTGCTGGACACCGTGCTCGATGACGCAGACGGCATCGCGCGCGGACTGAGCAGAGAGGACAATGACAAGCTGGGCGAATACCTCCAGAGCATCCGGGACATTGAAACGCGTCTTTCCAAGGAAGAACAGTGGCTCGACAAGCCCAAACCCGCTCCCGGCGAGCGTCTTACCGAACCCAAGGACGACGTGCAGGGATTCGAGGAAATCAAACTCGCCTACGACCTCATCGTGGCCGCCCTGCAAACCGATTCAACCCGCGTCATCACCTACCGGCAACCGGTCGACACGCTCCTGCGCAGCCTCAAAATTGCATTCACTGGACACAACATGAGCCACTACGGGCCCGGCCCGCGCAAGGAGGCGAGCGAACTGCGCGACCGCAAACAATCCGAACTGCTCGCGCACCTGCTCACGAAACTTAAATCCACGCGCGAACCCGACGGCTCCACACTCTTTGACCACACCTGCCTCAGCTACGGCAGCAACATCCAAAGCATCCATTACCTGCACAACTGCCCCACCCTCGTCGCGGGCGGCGGCGCGGGCATCGCCCTCGGACAGCATCTGGTGCTCCCCGATACCAAAACGCCTCTATGCAATTTGTGGCTCACGCTTCTTCGCGGCGTGGGCCTCCCGGTCGAAAGCCACGGGGACAGCACCGGCGTGGTGCGTGAATTGTTGAGCTAAAATTCACGCGTCTTGTGAAGACTCTAACCTTCGCATCGCGGGCCGTCGCCGGCGCACTCCTCGCTCTGCGGGTCCTGTGTCCGCCCGCGTCCGGTGCCGAACGCGCGGCGCAAATGGACCAGAAACAGCGGGCCTTTTTTGAGAGCTACTGTCTCGACTGTCACAACGCCGAAAAACAAAAGGGCGACGTCCGTTTGGATGACCTCGCCTTCTCCATCCGCGACATTCCAACCGCCGAGCGCTGGCAAAAAGTACTCAACGTTCTCAACTCGGGTGAAATGCCTCCCGAGGACAAAAAACAGCCCAAGAGCGCTGAAAAAGCAGCCTTCTTGGAGCATCTTTCCGAAACCATGGTCACCGCACGGCGCGTTCTCAACGACGCGGGAGGGGTCATCACCATGCGCCGGCTTAACAAGCGCGAATACCAGAACACGCTCTTTGACCTGCTCGGCATCCGCATCAATGTCCGCGACCTGCCGAATGACGGCGGCGGAAATTTCGACACCATTGGAAAATCGCTGTTTTTTTCCAGCGACCAGTTTCAGCAGTACCTCACCCTCGGCCGAAAGGCGCTCGACGCGGTCTTTGCCGCCGGACCGCATCCGGCCCCGAAGAAGGTCCGCATCGAGGCCGAGACCGAGGCGAACGAACGCGTGCAACTCATTCTGCGCGGATACCAGATCGCGGGCTTCCGTGCGTACAAACAATGGAAGGCCTCCAACGGGCGTCCCCCGACCGATTTTGGCATCATCGACGCCAGCGAGATGGACTTCCGCAAACACGTCTGGGAACGCAATTCGCCCGCGTATATCGATTATGTCACGCGCCCGGAGAACGCCAAGGGCGCCTTCCTTACCATCGGCGAACCCAACCAGCAGGTGGGCCTCGTGATCCCGGACGACATGCCCCCGGGCACCTACAAGATCCGCGCCTGCATCGGCGCGGCTCCGGATGCACCCGCGGAACGCACGTTTGTGGAGCTCGGCGTGCGCGGCAACGCCCTCAACTCGCCCATGACCGTGCAGGCCTGCCGCAAAGTCGCCGGCACCATCCACGCCCCGGAAGTACACGAGTTTGAGGTGTCGGTGCAGCCTGTCACCGTACCCATGAAGGTGGACATTGGCACCCAGACCAAAAAACGGGTTCCCCTCGGGGACCGCGTCTACGCCTTCCGTGAACGTCAGCACAACTCCGGCTACACGGTGACCCAGATGGTCAACAAGGCGGTGGCGGAAAACGGTTTTGCGGTGGAGCCGACCCTTTGGATGGACTGGGTGGAATGGGAGGGACCGCTGCCCCATCCCGCGCGCTTCGACGCTTATTCGCAGATTTTTTTCAAGGGGCCCAACGCATCCAAGGACGACGATTACGTGCGCGAGATTCTCACCCGTTTTGCCAAGCGCGCGTTCCGGGGCGCCGAAATCAAATCCAGTTACCTGGACAAACTCGTCGGGCACTTCCGCGAAAAACGCGAGTCCGGCGAAGACTTCGAGGAAGCGATAAAAACGCCCCTGAGCGTGATTCTGGCTTCGCCCAGTTTTCTTTACATGTCCGAGCCCTCCGGAAAAACCGCTGGGGAAAAAACCCTCAGCGGACGCGAACTGGCCACGCGACTCGCGTACTTTTTGTGGAGTTCGCCACCAGATGCGGAACTGCTGCGTCTAGGGGAGTCGGGCGCACTGCTGCAACCCCCAGTCCTCGCGGCGCAGGCAGACCGATTGATGGCATCGCCAAAAGTGCGCGAGTTTCTCTCGGGCTTTTTGCACCAGTGGCTGCACATGGACCGGTTGGACTTTTTCCAATTCAACCCGCGCCTGTACCCCACCTTCGACGACAGCGTCAAACACGCCGCCCGCGAGGAGATTTTTGAGACCGTGGGATTGGCGCTGCGCGAGGACCTTCCGGTTGGCGTACTGCTCAAAAGCGACTTTGTGGTGGTCAATGACCTGCTGGCGGGTTTCTACGGGATCCCCGGCGTCGAGGGCGCGCACTTCCGCAGAGTACCTGTGCCTGAGGGCCTTCCCCGGGGGGGCTTTTTGGGCATGGCTGCCGTGCTCGCCATGGGATCGGACGGGGAACGCTCCTCGCCGGTGGAACGCGGGGCGTGGGTTCTGCGCAAACTGCTCCACAAACCGCCGCCCCCCGCCCCCGCCAACGTGCCGCAGCTGAGCCGCCTTGCGGGCAAACTGCTGCCCGCGCGCGAACTGCTGGCCGCGCACATGGAGGAACCCCAATGCTACCAGTGCCACCACCGCATTGACCCCATCGGATTTGGACTCGAACACTTCAACGCGGTCGGACTCTGGCGTGAAAAGGAAACCACGGAGATCGCCAACAACAACCAGGTGAAGAAATCGCAGGACCATCCCATCGACGCCACGGGTTCACTGCCGGACGGAACCGCGTTTGACGGCTTTTTCGAACTGCGGGACGGAATCGCCAAACAGCAGGAAGCCTTCACTCGCTGTCTGACCGAGCAACTGATCGCCTACGGCTTGGGGCGCTCTTTTGGTTTCACGGATGAACCTCTTGCGACCTCTTTAATCGAGCGGGCCCGGGCCGAAAACTCGACACTGCGCTCGCTCATCCAGGCGCTGGTCGCCAGCTCCGCTTTCCGCTCCAAATGACGCTCCGGGGTTCGAAGTAAAACCCTCCGCCGCCCTCCACACTGCTTGGTCTTTTCTCCCTGCCAGATGAAAATTTCACACACGCTTCGAACCCTCCCGGCCGTCCTGATCGTTTCATTTGCGACGCTGTCTGGCTCTCCCTGCCTGCAGGCTGCACCCGCCCTCGGATACAACCGGGATGTGCGCCCCATCCTTTCAGACGCCTGCTTTCAATGCCACGGCCCCGATGAAAAGGAGCGCAAAGGCGGCCTGCGCCTCGATGTGCGCGACGAGGCGATCAAGCCGGCCAAGTCGGGTGCGCGTGCGGTTGTCCCGGGCAAAACCGCGGAGTCGGAATTGCTGGCGCGCGTGCAAAGCACCGACTCCGAGGAAGTCATGCCACCGCCCAAGTCCCACAAAAAAATCTCCGCTGCGCAAATCGCGATCCTCAAACAATGGATCGAGGAAGGTGCGCCCTACGAGTTGCACTGGGCCTTTGTGCCGCTCAAACCGGTGGCCGTTCCCGCCATTAAACAAGCCGCGCGGGTACGGAATCCAGTGGACGCATTTGTACTCCACTCACTCGAGCGCACGGGCCTCACCGCCTCGGCGGAGGCCCCGCGGGAGACGCTCCTGCGGCGCGTCACCCTGGATCTCACGGGGTTGCCTCCGACTCCGGCCGAGGTCACGGCGTTTGTGCAAGACACGGCCCCGGATGCCTACGAGAGGGTGGTAGATCGCCTGCTCCAGTCGCCGCGCTACGGGGAACGCATGGCTGTCGACTGGCTGGACGCGGCGCGCTATGCCGATTCCAACGGATACCAGGTCGACCGGGACCGGGATGTGTGGCCGTGGCGCGACTGGGTCATCGAAGCGTTCAACCGCAACCTGTCCTTCGACCGCTTCACCATAGAACAGGTGGCGGGCGACCTTCTTCCCAACCCCACGCAATCCCAGCGCATCGCCACCGGGTTCCACCGCAACCACATGATGAACGAGGAGGGTGGCGTGATCGGAGCGGAGTTTCTGGCGGAGTACACCGCCGACCGCGTCGAGACCACCGCAGCCGTCTGGCTAGGACAGACCTTCAACTGCACGCGCTGCCACGACCATAAATACGACCCGTTTACACAAAAGGACTTCTATTCGCTCAAAGCCTTTTTCC
>JBILWF010000241.1:0-5054 GCA_044370075.1 Chthoniobacteraceae bacterium
CCCACTACGCGGACGGCTCTGTGGAGGATGTCACACGCTGGGTAAAGTTTGCGTCCACCGATGAGACCGTGCTGAAGACCTCCGGAACGGGCGGGGAATTCGAGGTGGTCGGCCCAGGCGAGGGCGCCGTGAGTGCGTGGTTTTCGAGCCGTATCGTTCTGGCTCGCGTGTGCTCCCCCTTTGAAGCATCCGCGCCGCGGACGGATACCCCCCCGCCCCGCAAGTTCGCGAACCTCATCGATACGGCGATTGCCGGGCAAATTGCGGCCCTCGGCCTGGACTGCTCACCTCCGGCCGATGATGCGACCTTTTTGCGGCGGGTTTATTTCGATGTGATCGGGGTGCCCCCGACGGCGGAGGAGGCACGCGCCTTCCTCGCGGACACCGCGCCTGACAAGCGAAACGCGCTCATCGAAAAACTGCTCTCCCGCGAAGAATACGTGGACTACTGGACGAACCGGTGGGCCGACTTGCTGCTCGTGAGCGGCCGCCACTTGCGGCCACCCGCGGTGAAGGCCTACCACCAGTGGCTGCGCGGGGAGGTCAAACAGAACACCCCATGGGACCAGGTTGCGCGCCAGGTGGTGACCGCGCGGGGAAGCAGCATGAAGCAGGGCGCCACCAACTTTTTCGCGGTGCATCAGGACGCGGAGTCGATGGCCGAGAACGTGAGCCAGGCATTCATGGGGCTGTCCATCAACTGCGCCAAATGCCACAACCACCCGCTGGAGAAGTGGACCAACGACCAGTACTACGCGTTTGCAAACCTCTTCTCCCGCGTGCGGGCCAAAGGGTGGGGCGGCGATGTGCGCAACGGGGACGGAAACCGCGACCTGATTCTTGCTTCAACCGGCGAGCTCATCCAACCGCGCACCAACCGACCGCAACCGCCCGCACCGCTCGACGCTCCCCCGATTGAGCCAGAGGATTCGCGAGACCGGCGCGAAATCCTCGCCAACTGGCTTGTTTCGCCGGAGAATCCCTATTTTACGCGGGCAATCGTAAACCGGGTGTGGGCTGCATTTTTTGGAATTGGAATCATCAACGCGGTGGATGATCTGCGCCTCTCCAATCCCGCCACCAACGAGGCGCTCCTTGAGGGACTCACGCGTTTTTTGATTGAAAAACGCTACGACCTTAAGGCGCTCATGCACCTCATTCTACAGAGCGAGGCCTACCAGCGCTCCAGCGAACCCGCCGGCAACAACCACGCGGACACGCGCTACTTCTCGCGCCAGCAGGCGCGGCGCCTCCCGGCGGAAATCCTCAGCGACGCAATCACCGCGGTAACCGGGGTGCCAGATGAGTTCAATGCCATCGTGCTTCAGGACGGTTCGGCGGAGAAAACCGACGCCTACCCGAAGGGCACCCGGGCGATGCAGGTGTTTGACTCGGCGGTAAAGTCCGCGTTTTTAAAAACCTTCGGCCGCAACCAGCGCGAAATTACATGCGAGTGCGAACGCTCCAACCAGCCTTCGCTTGTTCAGGCTCTGCACCTCTCCAACGGCGAGACAATCAACCGCAAACTTGCGGCAAACGAAGGCACCGTCACCCGCTGGCTCGCGGAAGGTGTTCCCAACGAAACGCTCCTTGAAAACGCGTTCCTGAGCTGTCTCGCACGCCCTCCCACACCCCGTGAAACGCAGGGATATCTGGAGATCCTCAACGCGGCGGATCCCAAGGAAAAACGGGCCGTGTTCGAAGATGTACTCTGGTCGCTGCTGACCTGTCGGGAATTTCTCTTTCAGCACTAACCTTTCTTGTGCGCCCTGCCATGTTTGCCTCCTCTCCTTCCCAATGGCCTGCTCCAGCGCGAATCCGCAGTGCGCGCACTGCGGTTCTCGGAACGCTTGCGGCGTCCCTGCTGGCCCCCAACAGCCAAGCCCAGTCGCCGGTTCCCGATTTTCACGCAGATGTGGCGCCGATTCTGCGGGATTACTGCCTGGGGTGCCACGCCGGAAAGGATGCCGAAAACGGCTTCCACGTAGAAACCTTCGCAGCGCTGAGCAAAGGCGGTGAAAGCGGGGATGTCCTCAAGGCACGCGGGGAAAAGACCGCGCTGCTGGCGGCGGTCATGCGCGGTGAAAAGCCCGCCATGCCCCCCAAAAAGGAGCCGCAACCCACCGAATCCGAAATTCAAACCATCGAGGCCTGGCTCAAGGCAGGGGCACCCGGCCCCAAGAAACAGGATGTACCTCTCCAAACTCTACTGAACATTCCCTCCATTCCCCTTGCGGTCCGGGAATCCAAAGCGCTCACGGCGCTCGCATACTCAAAGGATGGTCGCCGTTTTGCGCGCGCCCGCTACCGGACCGTGGAGGTGTTCGAAACGCGCTCGCGCACCCTGCTGCACACTTTTGGGGGACTGGAGGGTAAGGTTTGCTCGCTCGAGTTTTCGCCTGACGGCACCCAATTGGCAGCCACCACGGGCATCCCCGGCGTGCGCGGGAGCCTTGTACGGTGGAATCTGGAAGGAGATCCCAAACGGACCGATTTTCCCGAACAGCACCGCGACCTTATTTACGCCCTGCAATGGTCGCCGGACGGCAAATGGATCGCAACCGGGGGGTACGACACCAAAGTCATTCTCTGGGATGCGGTAACACGCAACCCAGTGCGCACGCTCAGCGGACACAACGGCGCGGTTTTTTCCGTTGCCTTTCACCCGGGCAATGGGCTTTTGGCCAGTGCCAGTGCGGATCAAACCATCAAGGTCTGGCGTCTGCCGGACGGGGCGCGTTTGGATACGCTCAAGGAGGCCCAGGGCGAACAAACCAGCGTGGCGTTCAGCGCCGATGGGGCGCGCATTCTCGCCGCCGGCGCGGACAACCGCCTGCGCATCTGGGAGCTCAAGTCCACGGAAAAAGAAACGATCAACCCGCTGCTGGAAACACGCTACGCACATGAGTCGGCGGTCACCGGTTTCCTCATGCACCCGGATGGCACGCGCATGCTGACGTACTCCCGGGACAAAACTCCCAAGCTGTGGTCCCTCCCCCACCTCGAGGTGCTTCGCGTTCTTCCGGCGCTCAAGGACACCCCGACGGCAGGCGCTTACGATCCAGCCGAACAGGAGGCCATTCTCGCCCTCGCCGACGGGAGCGTCGAACGCATCGGGTTTTCCGCTGCGCATTCCACGGCGTCGAAAGCGCCAGCGGAACCCTCCGGCGCGGCCTCAGGCACAATTGTGGCGGAGATGCGGGCAGCCCTCGAACCGCCCGCTGCGACAAAAAAAACCGCGGAGAACGAACCGAACGACACGCCTGCGCAAGCTGTTCCGCTTGCCCTTCCCGCCGAAATAACGGGCACCATTGCGAGCCCCGGAGACGCCGATGTGTACCGGTTTGAGGCACGCAAGGGGCAGAAGTGGATTTTTGAGGTGCAGGCAGCGCGCGCCGGATCGACGCTGGATTCCAAACTCGAAGTGCTCACCGCCGAGGGACGCCCCGTGGAGCGGACCGTCCTCCAGTCCATGCGCAGCTCATGGCTCGCGTTCCGCGGACGGGACTCCGCCACAACCGACGATTTCCGCATCCAGCATGCCCGCGAGGCCGAGCTCAACGAGTACCTTTACTGCGACGGCGAAGTCACCCGACTCTGGGGCTATCCCAACGGCCCCGATTCGGGATTCACCCTGTACCCGGGGTTCGGCACCCGGCACACGTTTTTTGGAACGACCGCCAGCTCCCACGCCCTCGGGGCTGCACTCTACATTGTGCGCCCGCTGCCCGCAGGATCCGAGCCCGCTCCGAACGGACTGCCGCTCTTCCGCCTTTTTTACGAAAACGACGACGACCCAAACCGCTCCCGCGGAAAAGACTCCCTGCTGGATTTCACGGCGCCTGCCGACGGCGCCTATCTGCTCCGGGTGACGGACGCCCGCGGATTCGGGGACGCCAAATCCAACTACACGATTCACGCTCGCGTCCCGAAACCCGATTTTGGCGTGCGCGCCCCGCTCAGCAAACCGCTGGCCATCAGCCCGGGCAGCGGCAGGGAGGTGGAGATCGCCCTCGAGCGGGCCGACGGTTTTGACGGGGCCGTGAATGTCGAAATCACCGGCCTGCCCCCCGGCTTTCACGCGAGCCCGCGGGTCACGGTGGAAGCCGGGCAGCAGCGTACCTACGCGGCCATCTGGACGAACGCGGACGTCCAACCGCCGGAGAAGGAGGCAGCCAAATCCGCCAAGATCACCGCGCGGGGGCTCGTCGGTGGGCGTGAAGTCGTGCACGAAACTGCGCTGGGCGAACTCGCAGTGGGAGCCGCTGCAAAGGTTCTGGTTCACATCGCACCCGAAACAGAGTCCGCCGCCGCGGATTCCGGCGCCCCCCTGGAATTGACGGTCCGGCCGGGCGAAACAGTCCGCGCCCGCGCGGTGGCCCGGCGGGTGGACTTCAAGGAACGCATCGAGTTTGGCCGACTGGAGGCATGCCGCAACCTGCCCCATGGCGTGTATTTGGACAACGTGGGCCTCAACGGCCTTCTCATTGTGGAGGGGGAAAGCGAGAGAAGTTTTGCGATTACCGCGGCAAAGTGGGTTGCGCCGGGATCGCACTGGGTTTTTCTGGGCTGCAAGGCGGATGGCGGCCATACGAGCCTGCCGGTGCTCTTGCATGTGCGGCCTTGAAACCCGCAGTGGTGTATGATGGCGTCCCCTTCCCGGCGACTGAGCTCCCGAGCGGCTTTCCGCGGAGTCTCCCGCCTGATTAGAGCGCTAAAAAAGGTTTGCATCACCCCCACCGGCACTTAGCCTTCCGAGCCGATTTTAGCAGGTCTCTTCCCCACCAGATTATAGTCAAACCAACCCACAGCACCCACGATCATGGCTGACGCAGCGAACCGTTATTCTCAAAATGTGGCCGGAGCCTTCTATGTTGATGACCAGTGCATCGACTGCGATCTGTGCCGCGAAACGGCTCCCGCAAACTTCAAGCGGGATGACGACGGCGGACATTCCTACGTGTACAAGCAGCCAGAGAGTCCCGAAGAGGAGACCCTCTGCAAGGAGGCAATGGAAGGCTGTCCTGTGGAGGCGATTGGCAGCGACGGGGAAT
>JBILWF010000243.1:0-5051 GCA_044370075.1 Chthoniobacteraceae bacterium
CGAGCCCGCCCTTCCACGATTTGTGCGCACCGGGGATGTATTAGAACTGCGCGCAATCGTGCGGCAGAAAATGGCGGATTCGCTGGAGGTGACGGTGCGTTACTCCGGGTCGCTCAAGACAACGGGAGAGGCCGCCCAAACACAGACCGTTCGCAAAAATGAGCCGGCGGTTTATCGGTTCTTGGCGAGGGTTGCCGATGAATCCTCCGCGACTGTGGGCTTTGCCACCGATGCCGGTCCGGGCGATTCGGTGGAGATGCATTTTCCGGTTCATCCAGAGACGCTGTTGCGCCATGAGTCCGTGTTTCATGTGATGCGCGAGGGAACGGTAGGGAACGCGGCATCCTCGGCAATTCCCGCGCGGTGGGATCGGGCGAAAGGCGAGGTCTCGGTGAGCCTTTCAAGTTCGCCATGGTTTCCAAAGCTCTCCGCACTTCCCCGCGTTTTGGAATATCCGCACGGCTGCAGCGAACAAATTGCGAGTCGGATTTTGGGGTACACCCTGCTGGGGGAACTAATTGAGTACCTCCCGGATAACGGCGTGCGGGAAGCTTCGTATCGGGAGCGTGTGCAGAAAGGGCTCACGCATTTTGATGCAATTCTTTTGCCCGACGGCAACCTGCCGTACTGGCCCGGGCTGGAGCATTCCTCGCGGTTCAGCACCATCCTGGGATGCTGGGCGGTGCAGAACGCACGAAACAAGGGATGGGAGGTGCCGGAGCGCCTCGAGCAGTCGCTGCCACAGGCCGTTCTCGAGATTGCCCGGGGCAAGGATTCCGCCGCCTCGTCTTTCCAGCGCTGTTTTGCGCTGTTTGTGGCCAGTCACTCAGAAAAAAACGGGGAGCACCTTGAGCCCGTCGCGCGGGATCTTTTTGCAAAGCGCGCTCAATACTCGGATGAAGCGCGCGCCTTCTTAGCGGTCTCGCTGTTCAGGCTGGGTGTCCTCGAACTGCAGCGTGAACAGTTGCTGCGCGAGATCGATCATCCGCTGGAGGCGGTGACCTTTGATCCTGATACGTTCAGTTCGACCAATCGCGTGGAGGCCGTTCGTGCATGGGCGTTCGCGACGATTCATCCGGGGGACAAAACGGGCAAGGCGCGGGAGGGCATGATGCGGCGCATCTCGGAATTACTCGAAGACTCCGTATCCCTCTCCACTCAGGAGAACTTGTGGCTCCTGCTCGCGTTTCATGAATTGCACAGGCAAGAAAACCAGAGGGCGAACAAGCTGGATACCATTCTTCCGAAGCCAGATGCCGTCTCGCGGAATGTACGGAGCGTTGCGTGGCACAAGATTTCCATTCAGGAAATCCGTCAATTTTCACCCGGGATTCGCCCCGCGCCAGGCGGCGCTCTGGGGGTGCTGTGGGAGTCGGAGTTTCGGATGCAATCGAAGGAGGACGATGCCCGTTTGGACCGTGGACTGCGGTTGGAGCGCGTCGTGGTGAATCGCACCGATGCGGGCCGCACGGGAACCCCGGAATCCCCTTACAAGCTGGGAGACGAGCTCGTGGTGACCTTTCGGTTGAACTCGCAAAAGAGGCATCACTACGTGGCGTTGGAGTCGGAGCTTCCCGGCTGTTTTGAATCCGTCAACGCGGCAATTCCCTCGGTTGCGCGGAGTTTTCAAATGCCCGTGGTCAAGGACGAGATGCTTTTGGATCTTTCCTTTTCCGAGCTGCGGGACCGTTCGGTGTGCCTGTATTTTAACGCGGTTGAACCGGGAGTCGGGGTTTCGTCGACGGTTGTTCGCGTGACGAGTGTGGGCACGTTCACATGGCCCGCCTCCCAGATCACTCCGATGTACGACAGCCGTTTCTCCGGGTTGTCTGCTGGAAACGTGTGTCATGTGGTGGAGTAGACAGCATCAAGCACCGGGCGCGCGAAGGACCGCCGGATTTTTCCGGGCCACTGCGCTAGGTGGAGTGGCTTTGGGTGGCATGGGGTTTGTTTGGCTGCAGTGGACTCCCCTGCCCAAAGAACTGGACCGGCGGCGTCTGTCCGGATTGACGAACGTTTTTCTGGACTGCCACGGAAAATTTATTGCGGAAACGGGAGGAGTCGAAGCGCGCTCGCATCGTCCGGTTCCGCTGGAGGACATGGGGCCGTGGATGCCGGCGCTCACAATCGCCAAGGAAGATCAACGTTTTTACCGGCACTGGGGAGTGGACCTCCGCTCGATTGCGGGTGCGCTTTTACGGCGACAGGGGGGAGCCTCAACCATTACGCAACAAGTTGTCAAACTGGCGACGCGGCGGGCCAAAGCCACGTACGGAACCAAGGTGTATGAAAGTCTGGTGGCCGTGCAGCTTGAATGGCGCTGGGGCAAGCGCCGGATTCTGGAGGAATATCTCAACCGGACGCCGTATGGAAACCGGCTGACCGGCGTCGAGGCGGCAGCCGCCGCCTACTTTGGGAAACCCTCGAAAAACCTCACCAAAGATGAGGCGCTGTTTTTGGTGGGTCTTCCGCAGGCGCCCACGCGCCTCAATCCCTGGCGTCATCGCGAGGCGGCGAACGCCCAGTTTGCTCGGACGATTCATCTGATGCGCCAACGCGGCGTTTTGGAGCCGGGGGAAACACCTGTTCAGCCGACGATCGAGCGACATTTACCTCCAAACCACGCCCCGCATTTCATTGAGGCACTGGAGAATCGAAAACGACAAAGGACGTGTTCTCTGCCAATTGGGGGCAGGATGCGATCCACCCTCGATCTTGTACTGCAAAGGCGCGTCCAATGGTACTGCGGTCAACATCTCCAGCGGTTGCACCGGCCGGACATCGGCCATGCGGCGTTTGTAGTGATCGAAAACAAATCCGGAGCGGTTCGCGCGATCGGGAGCGTCGGAACAACGAGGTCCGAATCGAGCAACGGCGCGCTACTTTTTCGAGACTGCGGCTCGACGTTGAAGCCGTTTCTATATCTTACCGGGATTCAGCAGCGTATTTTGACCGCGGCAACGGTGCTGCCCGACACGGCGGACGCGGTTCGGGAAGTGTACCCGGATTATGATCCCCACAACTTCGTGCGTGCGCATGCGGGCCCGGTACGCGTGCGGGAGGCGCTTGGATGTTCGCTGAATGTACCCGCGGTTGTTGCGTTGGGGCTGATTGGGGCGCGCGACGTTTTCAGAGCCTGTGCGGCGTGGGGTGTGCGCTTTGAGAGGCCACTTGCGGAATCCGGGGCGGGTTTTATTTTGGGAAATGCCGGCGTGACGCTGCTGGATCTCACCGGTGCGTATTCCGGGCTGGCGCGGCAGGGCGTAAGGATCGCGCCCCGGTTTATGGAGGAGGAAACATCGATTTTTCAGCGGGTTGCAGACCCCGCTTCGGTTGATATCATCACGGATATTCTGTGCGATAACGAGGCGCGCGCGCCCGCCTTCGGGTTGGGCTCACCGCTTGCAACGGGGAGGCGAATCGCAGTCAAGACGGGCACCAGCGCCGGATATCGGGATGCGTGGACGGTGGGGTTTACTCGGGAGCACACGCTTGGAATTTGGGTGGGCAACTTCAACGGACGCCCCATGACACGCACCGCCTCCATCGTCGCAGCAGCTCCCCTGTGGCGCGCCATCGTGGATGATGTTTTCGAACACGACACGCCGCTTCCGGTCCCGGAGTTAAAGCGAACGCGCATCTGCGGATTGAGCGGACTGCTCTCCTGCCCGAATTCGCCGCGGAGCATCGGGGAGATTTTTCTTCCGGGCACAGAGCCGGCGGATTCGGCAAACACCTGGTTTGGAGCGGAAGGCAAACCCGCGCTGCCCCCCGAATATGCGGCGTGGTGCGCGTCCGCGGACAACACGATCGGTGCGCGGGTTTCCACGTCCTCCGACACGTTGCGCATTCTGGTTCCCCGCAGGGAGGCGGTGTTTGTTTTGGATCCGGAGCTCCCTGCGCGGCAGCAGCAGGTGGAATTTCAAGCGAGTGAGAAAAAAAACATCCGCTGGAGTTTGAATCAGCAACCGCTCGAGCAGGGGCCGGATGGGCGGATGTTGTGGCAACTCCGCGAGGGCGAGTGGGATCTGGAAATCTCCAACGGGGTGTCGCGGGACACGCGAAAATTTAGGGTGGTTCGCGCGGAGTGATTCTTACGGAAGCTCCCGGATACGGAGCCCGCGGAAATCAATGGGAGAGCCCTCGCTCTCCAAGCAGAGATACCCCTTGGAGGGTTCGATGCCGGTGCCGCCCGAAACTTCCTCTCCGTTGACCCACAGGCGAACCTCCCCGTTGATTGCACGGATGTAGTAATGATTCCACTCGCCGAATCCTTTGCTGAGGTGTTTGCGGGGAAAGCTGCGCCTGCCGTCGGGGGAGGTTGGTGGAAACGGAGTCATTTTCACACCCACGGGAAAGACATCGCCGTTAGTGCCAAACCAGTCAGTTTTTCCTCCGCTGCTTTGAACCCGCTCGGTGTAACCGTGATCCAGCACCTGCACTTCGATTCCCCTGGGAAGGCCTGGTTTTCCGACCGCGCAGAGCTTTTCAATGGATTCCGGCGTGACCCACACAAACACGCCGGAATTACCGGCGTATTTGCGATGGTTCCATTCCACCACCATTTCGAAGTTTTGGTATTCCTTTGCAGTGCGCAGAACGCTCACGGGCTTTCCTGTGCAATGGAGCACTGTTCCCTCCCAGCTCCATGTGTCTTCGGCGCTGTTGACCTGGGCGAAGTCCTCGGGTGCGAGCGCGCGCCAGCCCGGCGAATGGTCATCGATCCATGGGCGGGTGAGCGGCGCGTCTTTGGCCTGATCCATGGGGGCCGGTAAGGCTGCTTTTTTATCGTCCGTTTTTGGCGCTTCCTGCTGGGCAAGCAGAGCAGACACGAGGAGGGATTTGAGCAGGACGACAGGAAGGACGGTTTTCATGCGGGGGATTTCAATGCGCCAAGGGTTTGAGCAGCGCTTTCACCTCAGGCAGCGGGTAGTTCCTTTGCAGCATTTCGGCCAGCACCGAATCCCGGTGCCCGAGTTTGAGGACTCCGGAGACTTTGCCCGGGTCGTCGCATCGCGAAAAAAGCGCATGCCGGATTTGATGAAACGGGA
>JBILWF010000244.1:0-5047 GCA_044370075.1 Chthoniobacteraceae bacterium
CGATGTGGGATTGGGTAGGGGGCAGAACTTCGGTGATGAGCGCGGTCGGCGTGGTTCCGCTGGCGCTGCAGGGAATTAACATTCCCGCGTTTTTGAAGGGGGCGGCCGAGATGGATGCGTGGACGCGCGAGACGCAGGTGTGCAAAAATCCGGCTTTGATGCTCGCGCTCATGTGGCACCACGCGGGTGACGGCAGGGGCGCCAAGGACATGGTTATACTGCCCTACAAGGATCGCCTCGTTTTGTTTTCCAAATACCTGCAGCAGTTGGTTATGGAATCGTTGGGCAAGGAGCTTTCGCTTTCCGGGGAAAAAGTGAACCAAGGCATTGCCGTGTACGGCAACAAGGGTTCCACCGACCAGCACGCCTACGTGCAGCAGTTGCGCGACGGCGTACACAACTTTTTTGTAACCTTCATTGAAGTGCGTAAGGGTCGCTCGGGCGCCCCGCTGGAAGTGGAGCCCATGACAACCAGCGCGGATTACCTCCAGGGATTCCTGCGGGGAACGCGCACGGCTCTGTTCGAGAGCGGTCGGGAATCCGTCACGGTGAGTCTGCCCGCGGTGACGCCCGAAACCGTAGGAGCTTTGATTGCGTTGTATGAGCGCGCCGTGGGTTTTTACGCCTCGCTCGTGAACATTAACGCCTACCATCAGCCGGGCGTGGAAGCCGGGAAGAAGGCTGCTGCCGCTGTGCTGGCGCTGCAGCACCGCATTGAGTCCGCCCTCAGCACCGAGGAAGTTACCGCCGAGGAACTGGCGCAGCGGATGGGTGTGGAGGATGCGGAGGCGGTCTACCACGGGTTGGTTCATCTCGCAGCCAATCACATCGCCCTGCGCCATATTCCGGGGCAAACGGTGGGGGCGGATCGTTTCGCACTGCGCAAGTGATGCACCGGGGCGAGGTGGTGGACGTGGAGTCCCAATCCGCGGAGGTGGTTCCGTTTACGCGGATGGCGGAGTTCTTGCGCCTGCTGGCGCACGATGTGCGCAACGACCTCAACGCGGTAGACCTGCTCACCGCATACATCCGTGACATCGCCGCGGAACCCGGGGTGCGCGGCGAACTCGACCAGTTGCGGACGGCGATCCGGTATGGCTCCGAGCGCATGCAGCGTCTGGCCCGCGCGTTTCAAAATCCCGATCCCGAGAAATTCCCGATTCCTGTGCAGATTTTGGTGGAGGAGTTTCAGTCACGTTTTGAGCAGGCTCATCCGGACGTGGCAAAGCGGGTGCGGTGGGAGGAGATTCCCGGGGAGGGGGTTCTGTCGGCAGATGTGGTGCTGCTGGGGGAGGCGGTCTGTGAGTTGCTGGAGAATGCAGCGGCATTTTCACCCGCGGAGGCGGAGCTTGTTTTTCGGGTGGAACTTGCGCGGCACCGGATGAGTTTTGTCGTGGAACAGCCCCTGGGGAACGAGCCGGGGAACTGGGAGGAATGGGGGCGCAAACCGTTTGTGAGCGCGCGCCGGGGCCATTACGGCCTCGGCCTTTTCCGGGTCCGGCGTTTGTTGGAGGCGCTGGGGGCAAGCTTGGTGTATGTGCCGGAACCTTTCCGCGGCGTGCTTCAATCACGCGTCGAATTTAGCTGGGAGGGAGGCGGGCGGTGAGGGATGCGCGTCCTGCTTCCCCTGCGGCGGAGGGTACGAGGGCGCGTCGTATTTTGGTGATCGATGACGAGCGCTCGATCACCCTCACACTGGATGCGTTTTTGACGAGGCGCGGTTTTGATGTGCGCACGGCAAACACTGCGGCTGCGGGTTTAATCGCAATTCAGAGGGACAAGCCCGATTTGGCATTGTTGGACCTCGGGCTTCCCGATGCGGAGGGTATGGAGGTGTTGCGCCAAATCCGGGAGCGGCATCCGCAGGTACCGGTACTGATTTTGACGGCCAATGATTCCCTGGCCAACGCGATCGAGAGCATCAAGCTGGGTGCCTTTCATTTCGTGAGTAAACCCTATGCGCCCGAGGAGCTCCTCAGCCTTATGGAGCGCGCTTTGCAGCAGAGCCGTTTGGAGGCCGAGGCGACCGAGTTGCGCGCGCACAGCGCCCTACTTGAAGAGCGTTTGCGGGTGATGGAAAAGAGCGCGTTTCCCGCGTTTGCGAGCCGCTCCATGCGGCAGCTTGAGGAGCTTCTGCGCCGGGTGGCACCCACGGATGCAAATGTGCTGCTGGTCGGGGAAAGCGGTGTGGGAAAGGAGGTTCTGGCGGCCAAGGTTCACGAGTGGAGCGCACGCTCCTCCGCTCCAATGGTGAAGCTCAACTGCGCTGCGTTTCCACCCAACATGATCGAAGCGGAGCTTTTCGGTTACGTGCGCGGCGCCTTCACCGGAGCGGTTTCCGACTTTCCCGGCATGGTAGCCGAGGCGTCCGGGGGTACTTTGTTTTTGGATGAAGTGGCTGAGATGCCTCCCGAATTGCAGGCTCGTTTTCTGCGGGTTTTGCAGGAAAGAGAGTACCGTTCGCTGGGGAGCACCAAGGTGAAGCGGGCCGATTTTCGGCTCATTGCGGCGACAAACCGCGTGCTTTCCGACGCGTTGGAATCGGGGGCGCTGCGGGCGGATTTTTATTATCGGCTCAACACGTTCCAAATTGAGGTACCGCCTCTGCGTGAGCGTCGGGAGGATATTGTGCCGCTGGCGCAAACGTTCCTGTCGCGTTTTTCTGCGAGGCAGGGCACAGCCTGTCCGCGGCTGAGTTCCGAAGCGTCGGAGGCCCTGCACGCGTACGCGTGGCCGGGAAACGTGCGCGAATTACAGAACGCGATGGAGTATGCGGTCATTTTGGCCGATGGCGACGGGATTGGAGTGCGCCAGTTGCCGGCGGAAATTCGCACGGCTCTTGCGGCGCCGGGCGCCGGGGCGCGTTCCAAATCCCCCGTAAGCTTGGAGGAGGCCGAGAAACAAGCGATCTTGCGCGCACTCCACCAGACGCATGGCAACAAGAAAAAGGCGGCGGAAAAGCTCGGTATCCAGAGGGCCACATTGTACGCCAAGCTGCGGCAGTATGGAGTGTACCCTCCCGCGATTCCGTTAGATCCCGGCGGGTAGAAGACTTTTCAAACAGGGCTCGTTCCCGCGAACAGCCGCTTTTTGAAGCCGCCTCGCCCTGTTCTTTTGGATCCCTCCGACATGTGCCGGGGTGGTCACCAATCGGGTATGCGGGATGACGCTGTTCGGGCAAAAAAACAAAGCTCTCTTGCCCTCAGGGCCGTGAATGTCTTTGCTTTGCGCTCCGCGTTCCAAGGCGCGTTACCACCCTATGGCCCGTAAAATTTCCAAGTCTCGTCCCGTTGTTTCCTCCTCTTCAAAGTCCCGTCCTGTCCCGCAATCTGCCTCACAGCGAGTAACGGGTTCTCGGGCGCGCAAAACAGCGAAACGCACGCCCCGAACTGGAGGCGGATCCGCTTTAAAGACGGCGCAGTCAGCCAGCGTTACTCCCGTTCCGGGTGGCAGTGGGGAGTCTCTCCGGCCCAAAAAACTGCTTGTGGCCAACCGCTCGGAAATTGCCATACGGATCATGCGCGCAGCGAACGAACTGGGGCTGCGCACGGTGGCCATTTACGCGCAGGAGGACCGTTTTTCCATGCACCGGTTCAAGGCCGACGAGGCCTACGTGGTTGGGGAGGGCAAGGGCCCCGTGGGCGCTTACCTGGACATCGAGGGAATTGTGGCGCTCGCCAAGGAAAAGGGGGTCGACATGATTCATCCGGGCTACGGTTTCCTGTCAGAAAACGCCCATTTTGCCCGCGCCTGTCGCAAGGCGGGTATTGCTTTCGTCGGCCCGAAACCAGAGTTGCTTGAACTCATGGGAGACAAAGTGGCAGCGCGCGCACTGACGCAAAAGCTGCGCGTGCCGACGCTCCCGGGGACGGAGGATCCGGTGACCGACCGCGCCGAGGCCCTGCGCATTTCCGCACAGATTGGGTTTCCTCTCATAATCAAGGCTGCCTTTGGCGGGGGGGGGCGCGGGATGCGTGTGGTTCACAAGGCCGGGGACCTTGACACGCTGCTTGACGAGGCCCAGGGCGAGGCGGAACGCGCGTTTGGAAATCCTGCGGTTTTTTTGGAAAAATACGTTCCGCGCGCGAAGCACATCGAGGTGCAGGTGCTTGGAGATTCCCACGGGAACGTCCTGCATTTGCATGAGCGTGATTGTTCGGTGCAACGCCGCCATCAGAAGGTGGTGGAAATTGCCCCGTCGGTGGATTTGGACGAGCGCGTTCGCCGGGAGTTGTGCGAGGCCTCCGTGCGCATCGCGCGGGAGATCGGCTACAACAACGCGGGCACCATCGAGTTCCTGTACGATCTGGATACCAAGGCGTGGTACTTCATCGAGATGAACCCGCGCATTCAGGTTGAACACACCGTGACCGAGCAGATCACGGGAATCGATCTGGTGCGCTCGCAGATACTCATTGCGCAGGGCGCCTCCCTTCACGGGGCCGAACTTGCCCTCCCGGGGCAGGATCAGATTCCGCGCATGGGGTACGCGGTGCAGTGCCGCGTGACCACGGAGGATCCCGAAAACAAGTTCACGCCAAACTACGGGAAAATCATCACGTACCGGAGCGCGGGGGGCTTTGGCGTGCGGTTGGATGCGGGCATGGGAGACACGGGTGCGGTGATCACGCCGTTTTACGATTCGTTGCTGGTCAAGATAACGACCTCCGGGGCGACCTTCTCCATGGCGCTGGAGCGGATGGACCGTGCGCTGCGCGAAATGCGCATACGCGGTGTGAAAACGAATATTCCATTTTTGGAGAATGTCATTCACTCCAAGACATTCCGCTCGGGCAACGCGACGACCACGATGATCGATACGTCGCCGGAATTGTTTTCCTTTAAACCCAAGCGGGACCGCGCCACCAAGTTGCTGGCGTTTCTTGGTAATGTGATCGTCAATGGCAACCCGCACGCCAAGGGGCACCGGCCCTCCGGGGCACTCGCACCGGCCCCGCTTCCGGGAGCGGATTTCAAACGGGAGCCCGCTCCCGGGACGCGCAATTTATTGATGGAGCTCGGCCCGAAGGGTTTTGCAGAGTGGACC
>JBILWF010000008.1:0-14475 GCA_044370075.1 Chthoniobacteraceae bacterium
TGCGGGTCATTCAAGAATATTTCTCGGTTGCCTTCCGTCCCGTTTCTGTTCCGCGCTCCGAAATGTTCCTTACGGCAAAAAAAAACCGCCCGGGAAGGCGGTTTTTTCCGAGAAATCGTATGTACCTTCGAGTGATTAAACGCTCTTGGGCACTTCAGGGGCAGTAGGAGAGGAGGGGACTGTGCCGGCAGGACTCTGTACCGCGGGGGAGGGGTGCACTGCGGGGGCAGGAGCGGCAGCTCCGGAGTGAGTGGGGTGCGTGGGGTCCGCGACCGGCGCGATTGAATGCGCGGGATCCACGTGATACTGCGGGTGGGAGTAATCTGGAATCTGAGTCGCGCGGGAGATTTCGGTGTTCACATCCTCCTTCGCCTTGCTGAATTCCTTAACGGCCTGTCCCAAACCCCGCGCCAATTCAGGAAGTTTTTTGGCGCCGAAAAGAAGGAGGACAATGAGGAAGATGAGCAGACCTTCCGGGCCGGCCAGATTGGACAGTAGGGCGATGGAGTTCATAAGAACGGATGGCAGGGTACTACGGGGCGATGATTCTGGCAACAGCGGATGGCAAAACCGGCGGTTCTCCGAAGAATGAATCTTCGAAAAATTCCGGTGGGATGGTCAGCCGCCAGTGCTTGTCCCCTGTAAGTTCACCGGACGGGCCTGCTTTTCTTTGGAAAAAAGCGCATTGGGTTGAATCGTGGGGCGCTGGCGCCCATCGGCATCGAGGGCGATCCTTTCGGCCGCCAGCAGAATGCCCGAGGCCTTGTCCCAGGTCTCCTGCCATTCCTGCTCTGGGACGGAGTCGGCCACAATGCCGGCTCCGACATGAAAGTGCAGAATAGAGTTTTCCTGGACCACGGTGCGTATGGCGATGTTGAACTGGCTCTCGCCGTCGGCCCCGAACCACCCAATGGCTCCAGTGTACAGCCCGCGCGCCTCGGTTTCGATCGCAGCAATGATTTCCCTTGCCCTTTTTTTGGGAGCACCAGTGATGGACCCGCCGGGAAAGCAGGCGCGGAGGGCCTGAGCAGGGTCGATTTCCGCCCGCAGCCGCCCTTCCACGGTGGAAACCAGGTGGAAGACCTGCTCGTGACGCTCGAGTTTGAGGAGTTCGCGCACGGCGACACTGCCCCACTCGCACACCTGCCCCAGATCGCTGCGCTCCAGATCGGTGATCATCACCAACTCGGAAACTTCCTTTGCGGAGGTGAGCAGATCAAAGGCGGAGCGTTCGTCGGCCAAGGGATCGTTTCGCCGGGGGCGCGTTCCTTTGATGGGACGCGTCTGGATGGTGCGCCCGGAAATTTTCAGGAACAGCTCGGGCGAGCTGCTGAGAATCGTCCGGTGTGGTTGTCGTAAAAATGCGGCGTATGGCGCCGGCGAGTAGTGGCGGAGTGCTTCGTAGAGGGGCCAGGCGTCCTCTTCGGGATGGGTGCAGTAAAGGCGGTGGCTGAGGTTGACTTGGTAGATGTCCCCCGAGCGGATGTAATCCTGAGCGCGACGAACCCCTGCCAAAAACAGGTCCCGCGGCGTGGATGTTGTAAATGCCGGGATGGCCGGGGAGCGGCGTGGTGCCGGGAGGGCGGGTTTCTGGCGAAGAAAACGGGCTAGATTGCCTGCGGGATTCCCGTACCACTCGTGATTTGCGTGGGCGTACACCAGCGGGTCGGGGTAGAGGGCGAAATCAAACCTGCCGTCGTAGTCCACAGTGCCCGCCAGAATTGCGTGGGGAAAACCGCGGTCGGCCGCGGGGCCTGAAAGTTGCAGGGTGCGATGTGCCGATTGGAGGGCGGAAAAATCAAAGGGATCCTCGAGAAATCCCCGGATCCGGTGCTGGGGTTGGGCAGCCACGACGGATACCGGACTTTCCGAGCCGATCTCGCGAGCGGAGTCAAAAAACACGACGCCTGGAAGCGACCGCAACCGCGCTGCTATCTCCACGGGGGACTGGTCGGCGAGCTCGGGTAAGGATTGGAGGCGCAAATTAGGCATGGACGGCGTACGCAGCCTGAGCATGCGCTTTTCAAATGCTTTTTTCACGGTAACTTTCCAAAAGTCTCTCGCACCCCATGAATGCAGCATCTCCGAAACGTTTCCTTCTGGGCCTGACGCTGGCCGCCTTGCCGCTCTCGGGTTTTTGTGCCCCGCAAACCCCGGAGGCATCCAAAGCCGAAACGAAACCCGCCGAAAAGACGGCTGAAAAGACGGCTGAAAAGACGGCCGGATCGGAAGGCGAAAAAAAGGCGCAAACCGCAGCTTTGGATGCCCAACGGGCTGCGGCTTCCGGTTCCGAGGGTTTGCGTCTGGATGTGGGCGGGCCGGGGGGGCTGCTCGGGGCGCCGGAACCGGTCTCAACACAGGGAGCCGCTTCCGGGGGGACCTCATTGGGGCCGTTGCCGGATTTCAAGGATCTATCCATCGGACGGGCTGCTGAGGCGGACCCGGAGGAGACCGCGTTTCCGGATGTAGAGATGCGCCGCAGGGCGCGGCCGGAATTGTTGCCGGATGGCCCGAATGCGACGGAGGAGGCGGCGGTGGCTTTGCGGGACCGGATCCGGTTTCGTTCGGTGAAGACTCAGGCTCTGCGGGACCCCGCGGTGCGTGAGGCGCTTGAAGCCTCGGTGAAGGCCCGTTCGGACCGCCTCATGCGTGAGGCACTGCAGCGGCACTACACCCTTTTGTTTGCGCGCATGCGGGCGCTGGACGGGTCTTTAAAGGAACTTATCTCCCAGCGCGAAACCGATGCCTTGGAGAAGCTGCGGGAGCGGCTGCCTCGTTAGCAAGGACCCCGGACCAGCCTTTGATGCGCGGTGACCGGTTCCCGGAATTCCGCTGTGGGAGGCCTCATTAAGCATGAATGTTTTGATCCTTGGAAGTGGCGGGCGCGAGCATGCGCTGGCTTGGAAACTGCGGCAGTCGCCGCGCGTGGGGAAGCTGTTTTGTGCGCCAGGAAACGGGGGAATCGGCCAGGTCGCCGAGTGTGTCTCCATTAAGCTGGCAGAGATGGACCGGTTGGTGGAATTTGCGCGCGAGCAGCGCATCGGCCTCACCGTTGTCGGTCCCGACGACGCTTTGGCGGCCGGCATGGTGGATCGTTTTGAGGCTGCCGGTTTGCGCATCTTTGGGCCGGAGCGCGCCGCGGCGCGTCTGGAATCTTCCAAAGTTTTCGCCAAACAATTCATGCAGCGCCATGGAATTCCCACGGCGCGTTTTGGCAGCTTCTCCAACAGCAGCGAAGCCCGGGAGTTTGCGGCGCGAATGAGCCTGCCCGTGGTGGTCAAGGCCGACGGGCTGGCCCTCGGAAAGGGGGTGCTGATCGCCCACACCCGTCAGGAGGTGGAAAAAGCCATATCCCAAATCATGGACGAGCGCGCGTTCGGTGACGCGGGCAGCGCCGTGGTTTTGGAGGAGTTTCTGCAGGGCCCTGAATGTTCCGTCCACGCGCTGGTGGATGGGAACGGGTATTTGCTTTTCCCGAGTGCGCAGGATCACAAGCGTGCTCTAGACGGAGACGCCGGGCTCAACACCGGAGGCATGGGCACCTACAGCCCAATGGTGGATTGGGACGCGCAGCTCGAGGAGCGTGTGAGGCGTGAGATCCTCGAGCCTTTTGTGCGCGGTATCCAGGCCGAGGGAATCCGCTTTCGTGGAATGCTTTTCCCGGGTTTGATCCTCACGTCGGACGGCCCCAAGGTGTTGGAGTTTAACTGCCGCTTTGGAGATCCTGAGACGCAGGTTTTGCTGACGCGACTGGAGTCGGATTTGCTCGACCTGTTGGAAGCCACCGTCGACGGCACCTTGGTGCGCCAGCAGCCGTCCTGGAAGGCGGGATCCGCCATGTGCGTAATCGCGGCTTCGGGGGGATATCCGGAGACGATCCAGACGGGGTATCCGATCGAGGGTTTGGAACAAGCCATGCTGGGGGCCGTAGTTTTTCATGCGGGCACGCGTCGCGAGGGAGATGCGGTGGTGACGGCTGGGGGCCGGGTTTTGGGGGTCACCGCCTGCGCCGGTTCGCTGGATGAGGCTCAAAAAGCGGCTTACGCGGCCCTCGGGCAAATCCGCTTTGAGCGGATGCACTTTCGCACGGACATTGCTGCCGGTGCCCTCAAGTCCCTTTCCAAGGCTCAGCCATGAAGTCAGTCCCGGACAGGATCCCTCGGTTTGGATGTGCTCCCGACCGGATTTTCCCCGCGTTGTTCCCGTCAGTACTCCGGAGCTTTGGCGGTGCAGTGGCCGTGTGGTTTTTCCTTGGAGCGGTGGGGATGTTCCCATTCGCCGCCCGCGCGGTTTCCGCGGAGGGAGTGCCTTCGGCGCAGGAATGGGTGGATTCGCTCCCGGATTCGGTGGTCGACAAGGCGCTGGAGTCGCTTTGGAACGCGGTTCCTGGCGTGGAACGGCGTACTCCGGACTCGGCACGCCGGTCCGCGTTGTTGGGGTATTTGGCGGGGCGCGTGCCGGGTGTGCGTATCCTGCGGGCGGATGCGGCGGGGGAGCAGCACGGTCTCGAAACAGCTCACGGATTTTACACTGAAGTGCTCCCCGGGCGCGTCGCGTATATGCGTCCGGGAGCGTTGGATGCGGCGGCATGTGCTTCTCTGGATGAGGCCATGGAGGATTGGAGGCGGCTGGGAATCGAGCGGGTCGTGGTGGACTTGCGCGCGGGGGAACGGGGCGGTTCCCTCGAAATGGCCGCGCAAATCGCGGGTCGTTTTCTGCCCGCCGGTGTGCCGCTTTTTTCGGTGCGCCGGGGGGCGTTGGACGGGGCGGGTGACGGACAATCCGCCCCGGATGCGCCGCGGATGAACGCGTGGAGTTCTTCATGGGCGGCTGCTCAAAAGCCGGCCTCTCCCCACCTCGTGGCAGTTCTCGTGAGCGGCCGCACGGCCGGTGCCGCGGAGGCGCTTGCCGCGGTTTTGAAGTTTCGCGCCCGTGCGGTCTTGATCGGCCATCCCACGCGCGGGGAGGCTGCGGATTTTACGGAAATTGCCCTCGGGGATTCTGGATTCTTGCGGGTTCCCGTTGCGGAACCCGTGTGGCCCGCGGGGGAATCCGCCTTGTCCGCCGGGGGGCGCCAGTTTGGGGTATTGGGCTTTCCGATACAGCCGGACATCCGCACAGGTGACACTTCCGGGGCGCTCGCTGCGGTGCTCGCTGCCGAGGTTCGGGATGGAAAGGTGGCGCCTTTCGTCGCCGAGCCGGAGCGCCTTCGGAATAACGAGGCGGCCCTCGTGGCCGGGCGCAATCCGGAGCTGGAGGAATTGATCCGCAAGGCGCGTGATGCAAAAAAGCCCGCGGGGCCGGCTCCGTTGCGGGATGCAGGGTTGAAAGCGGCCCTCGATTTTTTCAAGGGATGGGATGTTTTGCGGCCCCGTTAGGGGGCCGTGCCCGGTTCGTACGGACACTGAATTTATGATCGATCAATTTCCGGAAACTAACCGGGATTCCTTTTCAAAGCTGGCCGGCTTGCTGCGCCGGCGTCTTGCGGTCATTGCGGATCGGGAGTGGTATGCGCGGGATGCCGCCGGGCACTTGGCTGCGCTCCAGTCCGTGTCGGAGGCGATCGAGGCCGCCGCACACGCGCTGCCGGGGCCCGTGGATCCACAGCTGGCCCACTATTTGGACCGGCGCAGTTACGACAAGGCGCTGGCGTTTTTGGAGGAACAGCAGCCGCCCCTCGCCTAGGCCCGTCAAGACGCCCGTCCGATGCCCCGGGACACCGCGTTTTTCATCACCCACATGCCCCTTGATGGACCGGCGTTCGCAGCCGTGGTCGCCGCAGAAATCGGGTACGCCATAGAGGTGGTGGATGCCTACACCGGAGCTCCGCTGCCCTTTCACGCAGGAAGGCGGGACGTGGTTGTGGTCATGGGCGGTTCCATGGGGGTGGCGGATTTGGGAAACCCTGCGTTTCCGTGGCTGCAGCCGGTGGTGGACCTGTTGCGTGCGCGCTTGCAGATGAATGCGCCGGTGCTCGGAATTTGTCTCGGATGCCAGCTGCTGGCGCATGCCGCCGGGGGGCGTGTGTTCCCGATGCGGGATGGCGCGGGTAACCGGGTGTGGGAGGTGGGTTGGGATACGCTGCAGATGAACGCAGACGCATGCCGGGAGATTCCCGGGCTGCCGCAGCAGGTGGATACGCTCCAATGGCACGGGGACGCGTGCAGCCTTCCGCCGGGTGCGCGCCTGCTGGCGTCCAGCCCCGTGTGCGAAGTGCAGATGTTCCGGCTCGGAGCCAGCGTGGGAATTCAGTTTCACCCGGAGGTCGATGCGCCTATGGCCCTGGAGTGGGCCCGCGAAGATGCGCAGTTTGTGCGTACGGCCTTGGGGCCGGCGGGCGTGGAGCGGGTCATCCGCCAAACGCGGGAAACCGGCGTGCGCAGCGACGCCTCGCGCCGCCAGCTGTTTGAGGCGGTTTTCGCGGGTTTCCGTAGGGGGGGAGGGATGGGTTTTGAACACAATCCGCGGCCACCCTGCCTCTAAAAATTCGGATGGCCCCCCCCAATGAAACTGGCAAAATTGGTATGTGAAATACCGAATTAGTTCCGTTCTTTTCACGCGATTTCAGAGATCCCGCGCCGTCCGTGGCATCCTGTTTTTGATGACGGTTGCCTTGGCGGGAGCGCATGCGGAGGATTTCCAGGGCAGCACGCACCGTGTGGAATTCGACAGCGATCCGATCCGGTACTCGGAAAGCGTTCCGCGCGATGCGGTGAGCCGGTTGGCGCGCCGGTTGGAGGAAAATCCCGGGGCGCTCCCGGCCTATGAGCGGCGTTATGGTTATCTGCGCGCGGTGTTGCGGCTCCTGGGGGTTCCGGTGTCCTCGCAGATGCTTGTTTTTTCAAAAACGTCGCTGCAGCGCGGGTTCATCCGGCCGGACAATCCGCGCGCCCTGTACTTTTCCGATGACGTGTATGTGGGTTTTGTTCCGGGCGCGCCGGTTTTGGAAATCGCGGCGGTGGACCCGCAGCTGGGAGCCGTGTTTTACACGGTGGAACAAAGCCGGGACAGGCCGCTGCGCTTTGAGCGGAACCTTGACTGTCTGAGCTGTCACGCCGGGGCGCGCAGCATGGGGGTTCCAGGCTTTGTCCTGCGCTCCCTTGACACCGAGCGCGACGGGGACCTGATTGTGGGAACCGAGGCCCAGGTGGTTTCGCATTTCACGCCTATCGGGGATCGCTGGGGCGGATGGTACGTCACGGGCGCGCCCGCCGGCTGGCAGCATCGCGGCAACACCTTTCCGGGCAGCCTCGAATCGGTGGAGAGAACCATGGACGCGCAGCTGGATGCGCGCATGTACCCGGGGAAGGGTAGCGACGTGCTCCCGCTGCTGGTGCACGACCATCAAACCCACATGCACAACTACTTCACGCGGATCTCTTTCGAGGCCAGGAGGATGCAGGCGATGTACGGTCACATCCGGTATTTGAAAAACCCGGTGGAGGCACTCCTCCGCTACCTTCTGTTTGTGGAGGAGGCCCCCCTGCCGGCGCCGATCCCGCCGAGCCCCGGGTTCGAGGAACCGTTCTGCAAAAGCGCACACCGCGACAGCAAGGGCCGCTCTCTGCGGGATTTCGACCTCAAGACTCGGCTCTTTAAATACCCGTGCAGCTTTTTGATCGAATCTGAATCCTTTCGCGAATTGCCGCCGGTACTGCGGGAGCTTTTGCTGAGGCGCCTCTGGGAAATTCTCACTGGACAGGATCAATCCGCCGCGTTTGCCGTGCTCGATCCAGAGCCGCGCCGAGCCGTGCTGGAGATTCTGCGCGAGGTGCTCCCGGACCTGCCCGATTACTGGCACAAGGACGGGCCGCCCGCCGCCGCTGCTCCGCAACCGTGAGCCGTCGCGGACCGCGGGGATCGCCAAAACGGCCTCCGCGGCGCGCGGAAAAATCCGCGTCCCGGGTGCGCGGGTTTTCAAGCGCTTGAAGTACACGCCACCCTCCCGCATAGTCCTTTGTTCCCGGTGGCCCTCAGGCGCTGCCCTAATCCGCTCACCTTCTTTTATGATATCAGATTCTTCCGGAGCCAAGCCACTCAGCGCCAACGAAGGCATCAAGGTCCAATCCCATTTCTTGCGGGGAACCATCGCCGCGGATTTGGCAGACGCCTCCACCGGAGCCATCTCCGACGACAACGGCCAGTTGACGAAGTTTCACGGCATGTACTTGCAGGACGACCGCGACTTGCGCATCTCCCTCAAGCGCGAGGGCAAGGAAAAGGCCTTTTCCTTCATGCTCCGCGTGCGCTTGCCCGGCGGGAAGGCTTCCGCGCAGCAGTGGTTGATGCTCGACCGGCTGGCGGGCGAAGTCGCCTCGCCCTCTCTGCGCCTGACCACGCGCCAGACCTTCCAGTTCCACGGCATTCTCAAGGGGAACGTCAAACCGCTGGTCCAACGCATGCACCAGGTGTTGCTCGATTCGATCGCGGCCTGCGGTGACGTGAACCGCAACGTGATGGCCCCGCCCAACCCCGAGCGCTCGGCCGTCCTCCAGGAAGTCTACGAGCACGCGCGCTCTTGGAGCGAGCACGCCCTGCCCAAGACGCGCGCCTACCACGAGATCTGGCTGGACGAGGAGATGGTGGCCGGCGGCGAGGAGGAACCCATGTACGGGGCTACTTATCTGCCGCGTAAATTTAAATCCGCCTTCGTCGTGCCGCCCTCCAATGACGTGGACGTGTTTTCCCAGGACCTCGGCTTTATTGCCATTGTTCAGGACGGAGCGCTGAAAGGATACAATGTTACGGTTGGGGGCGGACTGGGGATGAGCCACGGCAATGCGGAAACCTTTCCGCGTCTTGCCGATGTGCTCGGGTTTATTCTCCCGCACCAAGTCAATGCCGTGGGCGAGGCGGTGCTCACCACGCAGCGTGATTTCGGCGACCGCACCAACCGCAAACACGCCCGCCTGAAGTACACCATCGAGGACCGCGGCGTAGACTGGTTTCGTGCGGAGGTGGAAAAGCGCTCCGGCGTGTCCTTCGCGCCCGCGCAGCCCTGCGAGTTTACGACCATCGAGGATCCGCACGGATGGCATCTCTGCGCCGACGGCACATGGTTCTACGGACTGCATATTTTGAGCGGGCGCATCCGGGACTTGCCCGGCTGGCCGATGAAAACAGCCCTGCGCGAAATTGCTGAAATCCACGAGGGCGACTTCCGACTGACGCCCTCCCAAAACCTCACCATCTCGGGCGTGTCTGAAGCCCGGAAACCGGTGATTGAAAAAATCTTGGAGAAGCACGGCTTGTCGGGGGAAAATAGCCAGTCCCGGTTGCGACTCAACGCACTTTCCTGCGTGGCGCTGCCTACGTGCGGTCTCGCATTGGCGGAGAGCGAGCGCGCCCTGCCGGGGCTTCTCGAAAAGCTTGAGTTGGTCTTGGACGAGGCCGGTCTGCGCGAGGACGCCATCAGCCTGAGGGTGACCGGTTGCCCCAACGGATGCGCGCGTCCGTATCTGGCTGAAATCGGCCTCGTGGGCCGCGCGCCCAACAAGTACGCGTTGTATTTGGGCGCCAAATACAACGGCACGCGTTTGAACCGGTTGGTGAGTCCCAGCGTGACCATCGACGACGCGGTGCAACTGCTCACCCCGATCATCCGCCGGTACGCTCTGGAGAGAAATCCCGGTGAGGAATTCGGCGATTTCTGCGATCGTGCGGTGCTTCCCCCGGATGCGAATTTCCACAGCGTGGGAACGCCCGCGGCGGTCTAGTCCCGCATCCAGCCCCGCAAAAAACGCGTCCTTTCTTCCGTATTCCTCCGCCCTCCCCGGAACGCCCGGTCGTCCATGGGAGGGCGAACTTTACCCCATCCCCGTTTTTTTGTTATGAGCCAGCCCCCGACAGCCATCCAGCCGCGACGCGACGAGGATTTTGCCGAATGGTACCAGCAGGTGGTGCGTGCAGCCGATCTGGCCGAGCCTTCCGATGTGCGCGGCTGCATGGTGATCAAACCGTGGGGGTATGGGTTGTGGGAATGCATGCAGCAAACCCTCGACGGAATGTTCAAGGCCACGGGGCACAAAAACGCGTATTTCCCGCTCTTTATTCCGCTTTCCTATCTCGCGAAGGAGGCCGAGCACGTGGATGGATTTGCCAAGGAATGCGCCGTCGTGACCCACCACCGCCTGGAAGTCGGCCCCGACGGCGGGTTGCGTCCCGCGCCCTCCGCGCAGCTGAGCGAACCGCTGGTCGTCCGCCCCACGAGCGAAACCATCATCGGCGCCACCTACGCCAAATGGGTGCAGAGCTACCGGGATCTGCCCATCCTCATCAACCAGTGGGCCAACGTGGTGCGCTGGGAGATGCGGCCCCGCGTCTTTCTGCGTACGGCGGAGTTTCTCTGGCAAGAAGGCCACACCGCGCACGAGACCCGCGAGGAGGCGCTGGAGGAAACCAACCGGATGCTGGAAGTCTACGCGACCTTTGCCCGCGAACACCTCGCCCTGCCTGTTTACACGGGCGAAAAAAGCGCCGGAGAACGCTTCCCGGGTGCCGTGCAAACCCTCTGCATCGAGGCCATGGTGCAGGACCGCAAATCCATCCAGGCCGGCACCTCGCATTTCCTCGGACAGAATTTCGCCAAGGCGAGCGGGATACGCTTTTTATCGCGGCAGAACACCCAGGAATACGCCTGGACCACCAGCTGGGGCGTGAGCACCCGTCTCATCGGGACGGTGATCATGGCCCACGGGGACGACGACGGCGCGGTTTTGCCCCCGCGGATCGCCCCGTCGCAGATCGTAATCCTCCCCGTGATCCCCAAAGAGGAACACCGGGCGGCCGTTCTGGAAGCCGCCAACACGCTCGCGGCGCGGCTGCGGTCGCAGACCTTTCATGGACTCCCGCTGCGCGTCGAGCTGGATACGCGCGACATCGGCGGCGGGGCCAAGAATTGGGAGTGGATCAAGCGGGGGGCGCCGCTGCGCGTGGAGATCGGTCCGCGGGATCTCGAAAAGGGCACGGTGGCCATCGCCCGCAGGGACCGCCCGCCGAAGGAAAAGCTTTTCCCCACCTGGGACCAGTGCGTGGCGGACATTCCCGGGATTCTGCGGGACATCCAGGACGGCCTTCTCCAGAAAGCTGCCGCCCATCGGGATGCGAATACAGTACGGATCGATTCCAAGGAGGATTTTTACGCCTTTTTTACGCCCAGAAATGCGGATAAACCCGAGATCCACGGCGGCTTTGCCCTTGCGCACTGGAATGGATCTTCCGAGGTGGAAAAGCAGATTAAGGAAGACCTCAAAGTCACCATCCGCTGCATTCCGTTCCCTGGGCAGGTGGCCGGGGCGGATGAACCCGGGAAGTGCGTGATTACGGGCGAACCGAGCCCGCAAAGGGTCCTGTTTGCAAAGTCCTACTAAAGTTCCCCGTCAGCCCCCGGTTTTTCGCCCCCCCTCTAAGTTCCCGCCGCGATCGGGTTTGAGCTGTCAAAGCCCGTTTCGGTTTTTCTCCCACCTCCTATGACCTCCTCCATCCCCGTCGAGCACAACGACCCGCTGAACGCCCAGATTCTGGCGATCTCCGAGGACAAAATTCAGGGTTTTGTCCGGGAGCCTTTTGAGGAAATTTCGCGGCTTTCCGGCGTCCCGCTGGAGGCGGTGTGCGAGCGGATCCGGGCCATGCTGGAGGCGGGCACCATCCGGCGGGTGCGCCAGACGTTGATTGCGCCCAATCTGGCGGACGGCGCCCTCGTTGCGTGGAAGGTGCCGGAGGAAAAGCTTGGAGATGCGTTTGATTTCATGTTCCAGCAGGATCCCTTCAGCGGGCACGTGGTGGTGCGCTCCACCGACCAGCAAACGAAGGGGTCCGAATACCGGCTCTGGACGACGCTGAAGGTGCCGGTGGGCACATCGATGGCGGAGCATTGCGAGGTGCTGATGCGGCATACCGGGTGCGAAAAGTTCAAGTTGATGCCGGCCAGGGGTATCTTTGCTCTCGGCGTGGGGCATGTGCGCCGCAAAACGATTGAGCCCGGCGACAAAACGGCGGAACCCGCCCGGATGATGCCCGTGCACAATGTGACCCTCGGCGACCGGGAATGGGACGTGCTGCTGGCGCTCAAACGGGAGTTCGCCCCCGACGAAATCGGGATGCACCCGTGGCACAAGCGCGCTGAAGAAGCGGGCGTTTCCACGGACGAGTTTCACCAAATCGCCGAGAGTCTGCAGGCCCGGCGGGTAATCGGGCGCTTTTCAACCTTTTTGGAGCACGTCAAACCATCCCAGACGGGGGTGCGCGTAACGCGGTTTAATGCGCTGTTCCACTGGGCGGTGCCGGCCGGCATGGAGGAAAGAGCCGGCTCGGAGGTAGGCAGGCATGAAATTTTAACGCACTGTTACTGGCGGGAGGGGGGGGCGGATTTCAACAACGTGAACATCATGTCTGTCGCTCACGGAACCGAAAAAGATCGCGTGCTCCTCCACAAGGCGTCCATCGATGCGCATTTGGCGGAGTGCGGTATTCCGGTTTTGTACACGAACGTCTTTTGGGGCGGCCGCAGTGAAATCAAGCCTTCGGAGATCTCCCCGGTCGTTCACCGGGAATGGATGGCGCGGATGCGCTAGTTGCGGTGCAGGAGAGGCAAAAGCGGAACATGCTTGCGCAGCGCGGCAATTTGTTTGAGTTTCCAGCTGAGGGTCAGTAAGATCCACAGTATGGCGTCGCGTTCGAAAGAGAGGCATTTGGCAAGAACTGTGTTTGCCGGCCTCGTGGCGGGGGCCCTCTCGCTGTTCTCCGTCCGGGCGCAAGCTCAGACTGCGTGGTTTCGCCGGCCCATTCCAACGGTAACGGAATTCCAGTCGGTGGCGTACGGGGGAGGATTTTACTCCGCGGTGGCTTCCCGTCCAAAGGCTTTGCAGTCTCGGGATGGCCGGATGTGGCTCGCGTCTCCCCTCCCGGACTCTATTAATCAGGTCGTATACTTCGGAGGCGCGGGGAGGGAGGGTTTCTACGGGGTCAATGGATCCTCTCTTTTTAGGTCCTCCAACGGTCTGGCCTATGAGGTCAACACGGACATGGACGCCTCTTTTGAGGCTTATGGCGGGTATTCGTTGTTGAATTCGGTGAGTGCTTTTGGCGGGCGATTGGTTGTTCTGGCAACCCGAAACTACGATGAGATATACAGAACCAATATTTTGTTGGTTTTGGAAAACATCGCGGGCCAATGGACTTGGAGAGGCTCCAAAGCGGAAATCCGAGCAACTAACATCTATCTTACCGCGGACAAGGTCGTGGTGGGCTCCACGGGTCTTTTGATGTTTTCGGGGGCAAACCCGCTCCAAGATGGTTTATCCCGGGTCTGGTACAGGAGCCTTGCGGAGTTCCCCTCCGAGTCGGGCTGGGTGGAGATCCCCGCGCCGAGCGGTTCGTGGGGGGAACTGACAGCCGGGGCCTATGGAGCCGGGGCTTTCGTGCTGGTTGGAAAAGGGGGTAAAATCTTCCGGATCCCCGAAGTGCCGTCTCCGCAGGCGGAGGACAAAAGCCGGCCAAATGTGAATGCAAGCCTCAGCGGGGTGGCTTTCGGGGCCCGCCAGGGAGGCGGTAGCTGGGTCGCGGTGGGGGCCTGTGGAACCATTTTTTGTTCGTCCAACGCGGCGCATTCGTGGGTGACAATGCCAACGCGAATTCTGGATGATCTCAACGGGGTAACATTTGGCACGAATTCATTCATGGCCGTGGGCGAGGGCGGCCTCATCCTTCAGTCCAATTAGCGGCCGGTTAGTCGGCCTTCTCGAAAAAAGCGCTTTCCTTGCGGGCCCCCGAGAGGAGGTAAGCCAGCAGATCCAGAATCTGGGCCTGCTCCAAATCCTCAAGAAGCGGCCGCCCTCCGCGCAGATGCGAAAGCCCTCCCAGCACGTGTCCAAGCGCCTCCTCCGGCGTGTATTGAAGCGCTCTTAAACTCAGGGAGGGCCCCGGATGGCGCGGATGCGTGTGCGTGGCAAACTCGTGGCAGGAGGCGCAGTGCGCCTGCGTGAACAAACGCTCGCCCTGCTCGAAATCCCGGTACCCTTCCAAACCCACGGAGAGCACGCCTCCGAAGTCCTCGAGCTTCCAGCGAGGCTCCCGCACGGACTCTTCGGTAGGGCGTCTCAGACACCCGCTCAAAGCCATTCCACCGAGTAAAACAAGCAATCCGTGCTGGAGTCGGAGACTTTTCATTCCTCAAACCCCGGGAACGGACGGGCTCAGGGCTTCCGGTTTTCCGATTCCGGGATGGGCTTGTCCTTGTAAAAAAGCACGCCCGAGTGGCGCAGGTTGTACATGAACGTCTTTAGGTTGTCGGCGGTTCCCCGGTCGTGCATCAACACCCCCAAAGCGCCTTTTCCTTCGTTCGCATTTTTCGCGAGCCGGGCAATCGAATCCGCGGCGGCCCCGGTCTTCGCGGTGGCTGTATCCAGCGTGAGAGCCGTTTTTTTGAAGCTCTCTGTAACCTCCTTCAAATTTGCAAAAGTCTCCGAGAGGTTTTGA
>JBILWF010000245.1:0-5045 GCA_044370075.1 Chthoniobacteraceae bacterium
GCGGCGCTCGTAGTCCCTACTCCAACCGCAATGCGTCTTCCCCAGCTTATTGCAGCATCCTGAAATGCAGTCACCCATCTCCGCTTCCAACCTCCCTTCCCAAGTCGCCAAGGTCTATCTCTCCGATGAGGACCGCGCCGCGCTTGTCGAGAAGCACCTTCCGTTGGTCAAGCTCGTGGTGGACCGCATGAAGATTTTTCTGCCCAGCACGCTCGACATGGAGGACCTCTACAGCGTCGGGGTCACTGGTCTCATGACCGCCGTGCGAAAGTATGACGGCGTGCAGGCTGCGGCCTTCCCCGCCTTTGCCTCGCTTCACATCCGCGGCGCGGTGCGCGACGAATTGCGCCGCATGGACTGGACGCCGCGCAGCATCCGGGAAAAGGCCAAGATGGTCCGCGAGGCGCTCGAGGAACTTGAGCAGAAGCTCGGTCGGCCCGCCACGGAAAACGAGGTAGCCTCCAAAATGCAGATTCCCTTGGAGTCCTACTGGGACCTGCTGGATCAAATTCGCCCGGTCAGTTTTGTCCCCCTGGACGATGCGTTTTCAGCCGAGGAGGGGGGCGAAAGTTCCTTGCATGACAGGATTTCGGATGAATCGCAGGAGAACGCCCGGGAATCCCTGGAACGCCGCGAAGTGCAGCTTTTGGTTCTGGAGCAGATAAAGAAAATGCCGGATCTGCCGAAGAAGATTTTGGCCATGTACTACTTTGAAAACATGCGGCTTGCGGAAATTGCGGCCGTATTCCGCCTGAGCGAGGGGAGGATCTCCCAGATCCACACCCAGGCAGTCCTGAGCCTGCGCAGCTTTATTAAACGCATCAACAACTCCAACGTATGTTCCTGATCCTTGGTTCACTTATCGTTATCGGCGCCCTGCTGGGGGGGTTCATCATGGCCGGAGGCCATCCGGCCGACTTGATCGTTCCCTCGGAGTTTCTGACTCTGGGCGGGGTGAGCATCGGGATGATTCTCATCTCCACTCCCATCCCTGCCATCAAGGGCCTGATTGGCGCACTCATTGGCGCCCTCAAGGGAGGAACCGTCGCCAAGCCCGACGCCGAGGAGTTGCTCAAGCTGCTGTACGAACTCTTCAACACCGCCCGCCGCAACGGCCTGATCGCCTTGGAAGACCACGTTTTGGATCCCTCCAAGAGCGCTATTTTTTCCAAGTACAAAACCTTTCTCAAGGACCACTCCCGCATCGAGTTTCTGTGCAACGGTCTCAAGCCGCTGATCGACGGACGCATCAAGCCCGAGCAGCTCGAATCGCTTATGATGGTCACCGTGGACGCCAAACAAGAGGAGGCCGCCGAACCCATTCACGTCATGCAGCTGGTGGGAGACTCCCTGCCGGGGATCGGGATTATCGCCGCCGTGTTGGGGATTATTCACACCATGGCCATCGTGGATTCCGGTGCCGAAAAAGTGGGTAAGAGCGTGGCCGGCGCCTTGACCGGAACGCTTTTGGGGGTGTTGGGCGCGTATGGATTCGTCAACCCCACGGCCGCCCGTGTGAAGGCCAACAACAACCTTGAGGGCCAGTACTACCTTGCCACCATGAAGGGCTTGTGCGGATTTGCCCAGGGCATGGCTCCCTTGATGGCCGTGGAAGTGGCCCGCCGATGCATCGACCATCACTTGGTGCCTTCTGCGGAAGCGATGGAAGAAATGCTCAAGAACGCCGGGAAGTAAGACCGCATGCGGGGGGCCCGGCAGCTTCCACGAAAAAGAATTTTTTTCCGGGAGAGGTTCGGACCCAGACCCAGGGGATATGGCCAAGAAAAAGGACGAGCATCACGGAGGGGCATGGAAGGTTGCCTACGCGGACTTTGTGACCGCGATGATGGCGCTTTTCATCGTTTTGTGGATTTGCAAGGAGAAGCCCAAGCTGGCCCAGATGATCGCCGCCACCTTCCACAAGCCGTTGTTGAAGATGGCTGGCGGGGAGGAGGAAAACGAAGGCGTTCAGGTTGGTCTGGATGAGGACGTCGTCAAGGAGGAGCAGATAGAGGACAAACTCGACGAGATTGCCACTGCGATGCAGAAGTTGCTCAACGTGGATGATGCGGATGAAAACAAGCCCATCGACCTCGAGATCAGCGGGGAGGAGCTCAAACTGACGCTTTTTGACCGGGCCAACAAGCCGATGTTCGAAAAGAATTCCGCCACGCCGACCAAGTGGGGGGGATTTGTGTTCGAAGGCATCGCCTGGCTTATTGAGAAAAACAAAATGAGCGTGTTCATCGACGGACACACCGCTGCGGTCAAAAACGAGGAGAAGTCGGCAGAGTACGGCCTCTGGGAGTTGAGCATGGACCGCGCAAATGCCTGCCGCCGCGCGATGATGGATTCCGCGCTGGAGTCCAAATACGTATTCCGCGTCACCGGGTTCGGGGGAACGCGCCCCATACCCGAGACGGATCCGGAGGATGCCTCGAACAACCGAATTACCATCACCTTGAAGCTCACCAAGGTGGACCGGGGACAGAAACCGGAGGAGGGTCAGAACAAATAAGCGTATGGAAAGCTATCTAGCCGGAAGATCAAAAGTGGCGCCCAAGGATCCGCTCCCCGCGTCCGAACCCCTGGCCACGGCTTCAAGCGGCGGGCTGTCCGGGTTGGATGCCTTCGGGGGCGGGTTTGGGCAGGGATCCAATTTCCAGTCGCTCCGGGAGGCTTTGCTGGAGGTCGGCAGCGTGGTGGATCCTGGGGACATGCACAAGGGACACGCGGGCGCGGACGGCCAAGTGCACCGGGGCGAACCCAGCGTAGAGGCCATCACCAACAACGGGCGGGTTGAAAAAATCGTGGTGACCTGCTCCTGCGGGGAGAAGGTTGAAATCGAGTGCTGCTACTAGGCTCGGGGTTCGGAATTCTTCAACCGTTTCTATGGCCAAGAAAAAAGAGGGACATCATGGGGGAGCATGGAAGGTGGCGTATGCCGACTTCGTGACGGCGATGATGGCGCTCTTCATCGTACTTTGGATCATTGCTCCGGAGCCCACGGACGTCAAAGTGGTGTACGACGACGAGGTCACCCCGGAGGAGGGGCCTCCGCCGGACCCTGTTCAGGGAGGCCAGCCGGGAGAGAAAGACACGCCCGGATCCAAGCCTGACGAGAAGAAGGGGAAGTCGAGTGCCAAGATGGCCAAGGATAATTTGGAGCAGGTGGCCAATGAGATCTTGAAAATGTTGAACACCCCGGATGTTCAAGCGGAACCTCCCGTGGACGTAAAGGTTGTCAACGAAACCATAAAGGTCACTCTCTACGACCGTCGTGGTAAGCCGTTTTTTGAAACGGACACCTCCAAACTCACAAAATGGGGTGAGTTTGTTCTCGAGAGCATCGCGTACGTAGCCAACCGGCACGGAATGAGCCTCCTGCTGGACGGTCACACCGCCACGTCGGGTAAAAAGCAGCTTTACTCGGCCCGCGGCCCTTGGGAGCTCAGCGGGGAACGCGCCGCAGCGGCCCGCCGGCGTCTCCTGCGCCTGGAGATGAAGCCCGAACAAATCATCCGCATCAATGGGTATGCGGACACTCGTCCCCTCGATGGCTACCCCCCCACGGCCCGTGAAAACCAGCGGTTGACGATACACATGGGCATCAAGTAGCCGGCTCCCTCGGAGGGAATTCGCCGAGCTGTCCTTCCTCGTGTTCCGCCCGGCCTCCCGGAAATGCTGGCTGGGAGCTAGAAAGCCGCCACAACCACAAGGGGGTGGAAGCGGTGGTGCAGATCCCTAAGAACGACAGAGGCCGCAACGGCGACTACGCCGTGGCGGCCCCGCGTTTCATTTCAGAATGCCGGATTACAACTTCATCTTCCGTACGCGGGCGGGCTTACCCTTCTGCGCCATCATATAAACGATATCCAGCATCTTCCGCACCTCCGGCCAGCGCACGGCGAGTTTCGCCAGATAGACGATCTGTTTGCGCGGCTCCGGGCCCAAGGTTTCCGGCAGATCGACGGTCTCTTCGTCGAATCGCAGTTTTCCACCTTCCTTCGCCTCGATGGACACGAGGGAGTCGAACCGGGGCGGAATTTGGTCCTTCAGGTAAGCGGTGAGGAGGTCACTGCGGTACTCTTCGGGTAACGACTCCAAAATCTGGCCGACGGTGATGTAATCCGGGACTGACTTTCCACTCAACCAACGCGATATGTTTGCCGGGTCCGTTCCAAGTTGCTTGGCAAAGCTTTGTTGCGAGAGCCCGAGGCGGGCGAGGAGTTGAGCCAGAGAATTTCTGAAACGATGCATGGATAGATGACTGTGTTGTTCGAGAATTTCCGTACACCTCGAATTATTAGTAAAGCTAATTTAGAGGGATTTTTTGGGGAAACCTGAGACAGAGTTACGGTTTTTGGTTTTTGATCGGCGTTTACTCGCAAACCTACCGAGCTATAGCTTGAGCGCTTTACAGTTTGTTTACAAACAGAATTTCTTCTCATTTGTTTTCCGCCTGTTTTCAGACGTTTTCGTGCCGAATCTCCGTTCCTTCCGGGGGGCGCCCCTCGAAAGGAACTTCCGGCCGCCGATGCCCTGCCGGTGTGTGCCTGCAAGAGGCCTTGTTTGGTTGGCTCAGTTCAAGTAGGTCGCCTCGTTGCTGAAAAGCAGCGCCTGGACCCACGTTTCCCAAGGGGTCAGCGCCGAGCGTTTTACGAGGCTGCCTTCGTTCAAAACAGCTGCCCGGGCCACCGTTCGGGTCTTGGATTTCTCGGTTTCCAAAATTTCCTCCGCCCGCTTCTGGGCGGCCTTGAGGGACTGAATCTGCTCCTGTTCGACTTCTTTTTGCCTCGCGCCCTCGATTTGCACAAAGTGCTCCGCTTTTTGGAGTTCAAGCTGACTCGGGGTTCGCTGAAACACCACTTGGTACACCGCGCGGATGACATCCTCCTTCCGCCCCTTGGCGGCGGCCGTTTTGATCTCCGCACGTTCCAGAATCCGCCGCACGATATCGATGATGAACGGGCTGTTCATGAGGAAGAGCGACTGCTGGGGCACAATCGAGGAACCACTCCGGGTGTTGGGCTCCATCGGGTTGG
>JBILWF010000246.1:0-5040 GCA_044370075.1 Chthoniobacteraceae bacterium
CGACGCTCCCGATCATCAGGTCGCCACCTACGAGTTTGAGAAGTTGACCTGTGTTTGGGAGCACCGGCGTTTCGCGGGAAACGAAAACGAAAAACACAAAATCGGCTCCTACTACTACGGAACCAAGGGGGTTTTGCACATCGGATGGCGCGATGGATGGACTTTCTACCCGGCGACCAAGGAGGGCAGGATGGAGCACGAAGATTCCCGCCTGCAGGAACCCGATGGACACAACATCCAATTGCTGTGGGGGGATTTTTTGCAGGCCATTGATGCCCGAAGGCCCGCCCTCGCCTCGATTGAGCAGGCCCACCGCTCGTCGGTGTTGCCCCTGCTGGGAATGATCTCCTGGCGTCTGGGCCGCAGCATCGAGTGGGACGCCTCCAGCGAAACAATCGTGCGGGATCCCGCCGCCAACGCCCTGCTCTCCCGCCCCTATCGCGCCCCGTGGCAGTATCCTGAAGTGTAGGATCAAACCCCCGCCCCGTGCGCCGGAGGAAAAAGAACCGCGCGCGGAACATGTGCACAAGAAAGCCCTGGGAAACTGCGTGCATGCCCGCGTGGCCGCGCCTGAAATTCCCGTTCAAGGTTGGATGCGAAGAGAGTGCGTCTGCCGACCCGCTTGAGCTCAAGGGCCCCCAAACAGGCCGCCACTCCGCTTCCGCCCTCAGCTCGGGGGGCCGGCCGGGAATACTTCGTACGCGGGCGGTGGATGCGTACCGGAAACTTCCCGGCAGCGCGCGAAGTCCTCAGTGCAGGAGCCACTGGGCCGGGAGCGGCTGCTTTCTCCCATCCGCGCCGGTGACCTCGAGCACCGGGGTGCCCTGCCACATCTGGCCTTCCTGCCAGTCCATCCAGTACTCGTTCTTAAACGTCTTCCAGCGGTAATCCACGTAGCACACGCGCAGGCGGTGCAGGCCCTTTTGCAGCGGAATACTCCACGTGTTTTCCGCGTGCAGGGTTGGTGACGGAAACCACTCTTCGCCGTCCACCCACACCCTCAGGTCAAACCCGGCGTCCAGCGTCGGGGTGTAGAGATGCTTGGGCGCGTGGAAGGTGTATACGCCGTCTTCCGGAGCCCGGAGATAGCCGCTGTACCGGACCGCATACGCCTTGTCGGTTTTGCGCAGCGCGTTCACTTCGGCCGCAACCAACAGACCGCTCGCATCCGAGCGCGCCATCGCCGGAAGCACCCCCGGAACGCCTGCGTGGCCAAACAGCGCGGGCCAGGTTCCCTCCAAATACTCGGTGTCCAACCCCGGCCGGAGTTCGCCGGGCGCGGCCACTGCGGGACGTTGCGTTTCTTTGCGGAAGAGGGCGCCCACGGTTTTTCCGGCCAGCTCGCAGGGGATGTTGAACGGGGTCTGGGTGAGACCTTTGCGGAAGGGCCGTACCTTGACGTAGGTGTCCTTTCGGATTTCAAACGGCTGCAAATACCGGGGCGATTCGAGCGTTGGATCGCTGCCGTCGAGCGTGTACCGGAACTCGATGTCGCCGGTGTCCTGTGTCGGGATCGAGAACGAGACCGTGGTGCGCTCGGTGAACACATTCTGGGCGGGCTCGATCTGGACGGTGTCGATGGCGCGGTAGATGGGCGTCGCGGTAAACCGGCTTTGGGCATCGAGCGCATATTCAAAGTCGGCTGAAGGCGCTGTGTAGCGTTTACCGCGCAGGAGCAGGGAGCCGTTGGTTCCGAGGGCGATGCCGGAAAGGTGGCCGGCTTTTTCGACAAGGAGAAGGCTTTCACCCTGGGCCTGGGCCAGCCCGTGCGCGAGGGCGTTGGAACGGTTCGGGCCGGACTGAAACTCCACCCGGGTGCCGCCGGGGGTCGCAGCACGGAATCCGGTTACACCGCCCGGGGCGTTAAATTTTTGAACGTCCGTGAGGTCGCTCTCAAACTGCCGGCCGGGCTCGGCAACCGCAGGTCGTGTGTTGTGCAGAGTGACCAGTGCTTGGTTTCCGGATCCCTTCCAGCGGATGCCTGCCTGGCGCAGCCCGTAGGATTTTGATGCATCCTCGTCGAGCTCGAGCACCTCTTCTTCGGCGGTTTTGCTTTCGGGGCTCTTCCGATCAAGGGCCTCCCGCAAGATTTGGAGTTGGGGTTTGTCGATTGTGACGTAGTTGCCGCCGGCATCGAGGCGGTTTGTGCGCTCGAACCGGGGGCCAAAAAAGCGGCTGGAAACATTGGTGGCGCCCGGGATGGCCGTGCGCACGGAGTCCGCGTTTTCCTCTATGAGGGGATGGTTGAGGGCGGCGAGTTCGGCGAGGGATTTGCGTAGTCCCTTGGGGTTAATCCAGGCGGGGTAGGTCCAGAAGGTGGCGTATTCGTGGGGTGTCGTGCCGGGATCTTCGAGGCGGTCGGCGACGATCCAGATTCCCTCGCCCTTGAGGTGGAAGACCTGGCGGAAGGCGGTGATGCCGGTGATGGGGGTGGGATCCACGCCGGGGTTGGGCCGCCAGATGTTGTACCAGTCGCCCCGCACGCTGCTCATGCGGGAGTAAGGATCGTTGCGGCGCGCTTCGGCCAGATTGAAGCGTTCGCTGCAGTGGAAGCGGGTGTCCACGACATGGTTGTCGGGGACCATGCTGTAGGTGGTTTTGCCCCCGGTGAGGACGGCGTTGTGGGAGGCGTTGGGTGCTTTTTTGTCGATGACGATGGCCTCGGAGGAAACCAGGGTGCGCTCGTCCTTGAGGAGGTCATAGCGCATCGCTCCGTAGCCCAAATGGGCGCTTTCCCGGGTGAAGGAAAATTGGTCGTGATCGCTGGAGCGCTCGCGCGTTGCAAAGAGCATGAGGTGCTCGGCGCCGGGCAGCCAGCTGTCCCTCAGGAAGTACATGCCGGAATACGGGGCGGGATCGGAGGTGCGTTGGGGGTTGGCGCAGGGCTTGCCGGGGGCCGGTCGGCCCGTCTTGCGCGCCTCCTGGATTTTGTTCAGGGCTTCGGGCGAGAATTTGCCGTTGGCCGAAAATCCGGGATCGGAGGCGATTTGGGTCCACAGGGTGGGCGGATAATCCATGACGGCGCCCAGGCGCTCGGCGGCGTCGGGTTCGCGGGTGATGAGATCGGTGAAGGTGGGCAGCGCCGCGCCGCCGGAGGGAAGGAACGCCCGCGAGCCAAAAGAGCGTTGGACATGGTTGAGCAGGCCGCCGCGACTGTGCTCGACATCCATCGCCGGAATAGATCCGGGGACCCCGGCCCAACGGGGCCAGTGGTCGGCGCCCGGCGTGAGGCGCGTGAGGTGGTTTCGGAAGACGGTGTATGTCAAGTCCGCTGCGTGCTGGAAGGCGAGCGGCGTGGTGTAGGGAAACTGCGCGCCCAGAGGCATCAGCGGGCTGAGGTGCAGGGTCATGCGCAGTCCGAGGCCAAAGTCCGTGTACCGGTGGCCATAGTCGCCGGCTTCGATGTTTTCGCCGTCCTGTGTGCGCTGATGCAAAAATCCGCTGTACCCGAGGCGCACCGTCTCCCTTGCGTAGTCGCGCATGCAGCGAAACTCGGGAAGCATGAGCGCGGTGACCTGAAGGACGGTGACGGAGGTTGCACCCCAGTTGGCGATCTCGGCACGCCGTGCCCGGACGAGGTATGGCGGCAGATCCTCCACGAGGGAGAGGGCGTAGCGGGCCAGCGTGGAGGGGCGGACGGCGGCGGCCAACCCGGGGCGCTTGGCGTGGAGAAAACGCAGGGCGTCCAGATCGTTGAAGAGGCCCAGCGGGGACGCCTCGGAGGCCATGACCAGATTTTGATGGCTGTTGAGGACATCGCTGCGTCCGAAAAGACACCAGTCATCGAGGTAATCCATCCAGCGCTCGAGGTAGGCGAGTTTGCCGGTGGCGGCGTATGCGCTGATCAACTCGTCGAACATCACAAAACGCGGACCGTGGGTGTGGTTCACGTTTTGGAAAAACAACACCTCGCGCTCCTGGGTTTGTTTTTCGGGCGGGGTTTTGGGCGGAGCTTGGTCTCCGAGGGCGGCCATTCGCGCTTTTCGGGACATCAGCGATTCGACGAGCGGGATCGACTCGCTCGGAGCCCACCGGGTTTCCCCCGGCGCGCCCACGTCGGCGGCGTAGAGTTTGCCGCGTATGTTTGAGACACGCCGGTTGTGCATGGCTTCCTCGGCAATCAGGAAGTCTATGACGGGGGAGCGTTTTCCCAGCCCTCCCACGCAGTTGGAGATTTCCCCCGGAATACCGTATTTTTCGGGATTGGCGAGCCTGTCAAAGAAGAGGTCGCGGTAGGCCGTTAGCGCTCCCGGGAAATCCCCGGCATCAAAGCGGGTCTTGAAAGGAGCGAGGGCGGGATGGTCTGGATGGACAGCGGAGTGAAGTTGCCGGCAGAGGCGTTCGATCTCAGCCTTGGACTCGCGCTGTCGGAAGAGGGTTCTGCGGCGTCCGGCGTCGGGCAGCGGGGGCAGTTCGAGGGGGATGAGTTGGAAGTTGCGCTCCTGGCTTTGTTCCCCGTCCACGTGGTACCACGCACCGGCGCGCGGCGGGAGGGGGTGTCCAATAAAGCGCCCCGGCATCGGTGCCGGAGAGAGGGTGGTGGTGTGGGGGGAGTTTGCGAGGTCCGTGCGTTGGTACCACACGAGCTTGCGTTGCTCGTCGAGCACCGACAACAACCACAGGAGGGGTTCTCTGCGGTCGGCTCCCCCTTTTGTGACGATGAGGATGGAGTCCACGGGCGTGTCGGCCCCCAGATCCAGTTCGATCCACGGGTTGACTTGTTTACCCGTGCTAAAGTCGCCCAGCAGCCAGTTCCGGCTTCCGTTAATGAGCGCCCCGAGGCCTCGTGAATTCGATGCAGACGAGGTGGGGGTGGACTGGAGTGCCACGTTTTTGCCTCCGCTGAGGACCTCGATTTCGGCCATGTGCGAAATGGCGTACTCGGTGGAACCAAACGAGGGAATCCCGGGTATTTCCAGGCGCACAGTGCGGCCTGTCACGGTGGCACGGGACGGCGTGCTGGCGAGTCCAAGCAGCGCGAGCGCGGCGGCGAGAGTCTTCCGGGAGGCGGGGGTTTTCATCGATGGAGGCGGAGGAGCG